>JBBRLR010000011.1:0-74326 GCA_038231255.1 Thermomicrobiales bacterium
CACCCCCGTATGCGCCGGGTTTGCCACCCAACACCCCGGTTTTGCCATTAGCCACCCCCTGCCTGGCGGGACGGGGCCCGGGGGGTTAGGTATGAGTCTCGAATCAATCGCGGAAATGTATCATGCGCCGCCGGAGGCGGTGGCGATGGTGCGGCCGATCATCGAGCGGATCGCGCGGCGGGACCGCGAGGGCGCGGACATCACGATCGCGCGGCTCGCCTTGCGCTGCGCGGATATGGTCGAGAGCGGCACGATGGGCGCGTGGGTTGCCGATAGCGCATTCACGATCCTCGATGTCTGGCTCACCGACGAGATGGAGCGCACCGATGTCGGCGTGGACGAGCGGACGTGGGAACTGCTGACCGAAGGGAATCTCTTCCACGGTCAGGGCGTCATCTTCACGCCCGATCTGTCGTACCTGCGCCAGGTCGCGGCGGCGATCCTTTTCGACCACGGTTTGCCGCCAACCTATAGCGATCCGGACAACGTATTGGACATTTCGGAGTACCGGGAGCGGCATGGCAACGAATAACCATCACTACGCGGAACGTCTCGCGCGGTTGCAGGCAGCACGGCAGCGCGAAGAGGACGAGGCGCGGCAGAAACAGCACGCGCGCGGCAAACGCACGGCGCGCGAGCGGGTGCTGGCGCTGCTCGACGAGGGCACCTTCAGCGAACTCGATCCGTACGCCGTGCATCGCTCGGAGCACTTCACGATGCCGGAGCGACACCCGCTCGGCGACGGCGTTGTCACGGGCTTCGGGCTGCTCGATGGGCGGCCCGTCTGCATCTTCTCGCAGGATTTCACCGTCTATGGAGGCTCCTTGGGCGAAGTCTTCGCGGAGAAGGTCGTCAAGATCATGGACAAGGCACGAGCGGCGGGCGTGCCGATGATCGGCATCAACGACAGCGCGGGCGCGCGCATTCAGGAGGGTGTCGAGGGGCTGGAAGGGTACGGCGAGGTTTTTTACCGCAATGTGCAGTGTTCCGGCATCATCCCGCAGGTTTCGATCATCGCCGGGCCTTGCGCGGGCGGCGCGGTCTACTCGCCCGCGATGACCGACCTCGTCGTGATGGTGGACGGCATCGCGCAGATGTTCATCACCGGCCCCGATGTCATCAAGACTGTCACCGGCGAGGACGTGACGCACGAATCGCTTGGCGGCGCGCACACGCACGCGACCGCCAGTGGCGTCGCCCAACTCGTCGCGGTGGACGAGGATCACTGCGTTGATCTCGTCCGCGCCTTTCTCTCCTATCTGCCCTCGAACAACAAGGAGCAGCCACCGCACGTCGCGACGACCGACGACCCGCACCGCGCCGATCCCGAACTGGACGATCTCGTGCCCGAACTGCGGACCAAGCCGTATGACATGCGTGGCATCATCCGCCGCGTCGTGGACACCGATTCCTTCTTCGAGTTGCAGCCGGAATTCGCGCCGAATATCCTCACGGGCTTCGCGCGGCTCGACGGCTACTCGATCGGCGTCGTCGCAAACCAGCCGATGCATCTCGCGGGCACGCTCGACATCCTCGCCTCCGAGAAGGCGGCGCGCTTCGTCCGTCTCTGCGACGCTTTCAACGTCCCGCTCGTCACCTTCGAGGATGTGCCCGGCTTCCTGCCCGGCACCGATCAGGAGTATGGCGGCATCATCCGGCACGGCTCCAAATTGCTCTACGCCTATTGCGAGGCGACCGTGCCGAAAGTGACCGTCATCACGCGCAAGGCATACGGCGGTGCGTATGTCGTCATGTGCTCCAAGAGCGTTGGTGCGGACCTCAACCTCGCCTGGCCGACAGCGGAAGTCGCCGTGATGGGACCGGATGCAGCGGTCGCGGTTATCGCCCGACGCGAAATAGCGGCAGCGCCCGACGCGGCGGAGAAGCGCGCCGAACTCGTCGCCGACTACGAAGAACGATTCGCCAACCCCTTCGCCGTCGCTGCCCGTGGTTACGTAGACGACGTCATTCAGCCACACGAAACCCGCTTTCGCTTGATTCAGTCCCTCGCGCTTCTCCGCAACAAGCATCGCCCGTGGCCGGAACGACGGCACGGCAACATCCCGTTGTAGGGGGCGAGATGGCAGGATGGAAACGGAGAGCAAGCGCTGCATTCCCGAATCTTCGACGATCTATAGGACGTACGCAGTTGGAGCAATTTCTTGGTGGTGGCGGGCTTTAGCCTGCACCAGAGAGGCAGGCTAAAGCCCGCCACTACTGGGTTTCTCTCGCGAATTGCGTGACTCCTACTGGAAAAGCAAACCCGAGATTGTCCATAAGCAGGTGTTGGCATTTGCCCGCGCCCGCTTCGATGCGCCATAATCGCGCGAAGGAGTGGTGAAGCGTGGGTGCAACGACCGTACTAATTGCAAATCGCGGGGAAATTGCCTGCCGGATCATCCGGGCGTGCCGCGCGCTCGGCTTGACGAGCGTCGCGGTGTATGGCCCCGGCGAACAGGACGCGCTGCATGTCCGGATGGCGGATCGCGCCTTGCGCATCGAGGCGACGACTGCTGCGCTCCCGTATCTCGACATCCCGGCATTGATCGGCGCGGCGCACCAGTCCGGCGCGACGCTCCTCCATCCCGGCTACGGGTTCCTGTCCGAGAACCCGGCCTTGCCGGAAGGGTGTGCGGCGGCGGGGATCGGGTTCGTCGGGCCGAGCGCCGAGGTGATCCGGGCGATGGGCGACAAGGTGGCCGCGCGCCGGATCGCCGCCGAAGTCGGCGTGCCCATCGTGCCCGGCACGGCGGACGCGGTCAGCGATCTCGCCGCAGCGCGGGTGTGGGCGGATGCGCACGGCTATCCGCTCGCGGTCAAGGCGGCGGGCGGCGGCGGCGGGCGCGGCTTTCGTGTCGTCGAACGCGCGGAAGACCTCGCGGCGGGATTGGAGGGCGCGGCGCGTGAAGGCGCGCGCTCGTTCGGCAATGCGGCTGTCTACCTCGAACGGTACTTCCCGACACCTCGGCATATCGAGGTGCAGGTGCTCGCGGATGCGCGCGGGAACGTCATCCATCTCGGCGAGCGCGATTGTTCGGTGCAGCGGCGGCACCAGAAGTTGATTGAGGAGTCGCCTGCGCCGGGGATCGCGCCCGAAACGCGCGCGCGGATTACCGAGGCTGCCGTTGCCCTCGCCAAAAGCGTCGGATACGTCAGCGCGGGCACGGTCGAATTCATCGAGCAGGACGGCGACGTTTCTTTCCTCGAAATGAACACGCGCGTCCAGGTCGAGCATCCCGTCACCGAACTCGTGACGGGCGTGGACATCGTCCAGTGGCAATTGCGGATCGCGCTCGGTGAGCCGCTGACCCTCGCGCAGGACGATGTTGCCGTCAGCGGGCACGCCATCGAGTGCCGTATCGTCGCGGAGGACCCCGCCCGGCGCTTCCAGCCCCTGCCCGGCCTGTTGACGCGCTATCGTGAGCCGGTGGGCGACGGCGTGCGCGTGGATGGCGGCTACCGCGAGGGAGACGCGATCCCAACCCAGTACGATTCGCTCATCGCCAAACTGATCGTGCATGGCCCCGACCGCGCGGCGGCGATTGCGCGCATGGAAGCGGCGCTCGCCGACTATGACATCGCGGGCGTGCCGACGACGATACCTTTTCATCAGGCGGCGCTCGCCCATCCCGTCTTCCGCGATGGGCTGGCGACGACGCAATTCATCGAGGCGACCGATGTCCTTGCCTCGCTCACCCCGCAGCCTGACCCCGTGCCCGCCCCGCCGACCGACGCCGGACGGCTCGTGACGGTCGAGATCAGCGGCGAGCGGCGGCGCGTCCGCCTTTACGGACTCGACTCCGCGCTTGCGAACGCGCTACCCGTCGCGCGCCGCCCGCCACCCCGGCTGGATCGCACGCGCAATGGTAATGCGGGCGGCAATGGGACAATCGCCAGCCCGCTTCAGGGCGTCCTCGTCCGCGTGCCGGTTGTCGTTGGGCAGTCGGTCGCTGCCGGGTCGGTGATCGCCGTCATCGAGGCGATGAAGATGGAGAACGAAGTTACGGCGGATCGCGACGGCGTCGTCGAAACCGTCCATGCCCAATCCGGCGCGACCGTCCAGGCCGGCTCCCCGCTCGTCACCTTCGCCGAATAAAGAGGGATAAGCACAGAGAGCACAGAGGACGCAGAGGACACAGAGATGAACACTATTTCTTGTTCTCTGTGCTCTCTATGTCCTCTGCGTCCTCTGTGCTGGATTCGTCTTGGCGGGTGACATTGTGCTGTAGAATGCTCGAAATAATGCGAGAGGGTGGGACGCGAAAGGGGCGAGTGATGCCGAAGGATATAGGGTTTGTGACGATGGGCGATGCGGCGGAGATGCACGATGTGCCGGAGGTCGGTATCGGGATGCTCGGGTATGCGTTCATGGGCAAGGCGCACACGAACGGCTACAAGCAGATGCCGTACATCTTCTGGCCGCCGCCCGCCATGCCGAAACTCGTCAGCATCGCCGGGCGCTCCGAGGAAGCGGTGCGGACGGCCGCCATGCGCTACGGCTTCACCCGCGCCACGGCAGACTGGCGCGCGGTCGTGGATGATCCTGAGGTGCAGGTCTTCGACAACTGCGGCCCGAACAATCTCCATGCCGAGCCGTCCATCGCGGCGGCGGAGGCGGGCAAGCATGTGATCTGCGAAAAGCCGCTCGGTCGTACCGCTGGAGAGGCGAAGCAGATGCTTGACGCGGTGAACAAGGCGGGTGTCAAGCACCTCTGCGGCTTCAACTACCGCTTCGCGCCCGCCGTCCTCCACGCGCGCAACCTCATCCAATCCGGGGCGTTGGGGCGGATCTATCATTTCCGCGCGCGATACTTGCAGGAGTGGATCCTCGATCCGAATTTCCCGATCGTCTGGCGACTCCAGAAGGATGTCGCGGGGAGTGGTGTGCTCGGCGACCTCGGCGCGCACATCATTGATCTCGGCCGCTTCCTCGTCGGCGAAGTAGCGGGCGTCTCCGCCGTGACGCGGACCTTCATCCCGGAGCGAACCGACAGCGAAGGTAACCGGCAGCGGGTGGATGTGGACGACGCATTCGCGGCGGTTGTGGAGTTCGAGAACGGCGCGCTCGGCACTCTGGAAGCCTCTCGGTTCGCGCTCGGTCGCAAGAATCACAATGTTTTCGAGATCAACGGCGAGCACGGCAGCCTCGTCTTTAACCTCGAACGGCTCAATGAATTGGAAGTCCACCTGCCCGACCAGCAGCCGGAAAACTCGACGGGGTTCACGACCGTCCTCGTTAGCGAGGCGTCGCACCCATACTGGAAATATTGGTGGCCCCAGGGGCACATGATCGGTTGGGAAAACCTCTTTGTCCACGAGGTTGCGCACTTCCTCGGCGCGGTCGTCGGCGCGAACGAGGTTGCGCCCATCGGGGCGACCTTCGAGGATGGCTACAAGGCGGCGGTCATCTGCGACGCAATTGTCGCGTCGTCCACCGAGGGCTGCCGCGTCCCCATCGCGCAAATGACCGGGGAATGATCGTTGGCAGCGTAGGCTTCAGCCTGCGTCCCCGTATTACTGTCGCAGGCTGGAAAGCCCGTGCTACCGGGGACGCAGGCTGATGAACCTTACCAACTTAATCCAGTCATCGGGTGGCACAGGTTTTCAACCTGCCGACTTCACAGGTTGAAAACCTGTGCTATCAAGCCATTACCCAGTTGAGTTGTTACTGTCGTCAGTCTACGCTACCACGATTTACGCGGCGGGGTTGAGGGCGTCGTGTTCGGCGGTGTCTGCCGTACCCACGTAGAAATGGTCGCGTGAGACGAGCGGTGTGGTGCGGACGGGGACACCCGCAATGGCCTCCTCCATGCCCGCCTGCGCGGGATTAAGCAGGATCAGTTCCGGCGCGCTGCCGAACCGCTCCTGATAGCGCTCCATTGCCGCCTCCACCTTGACACGGAGCGGGCGCTTTCGATCATTGTCGAACCAAATCAAGAACATCGTGAACCTCCTTCGCGCAGTACGGACCGACGCCAGTATACCAGAACATCCGTTCGACTTGCAAGAAATGCACTGTACGTGCAAAATGAACGTACTAGGAATTCCAGCCCGTGATTACGCGTGGCCGGAAAACATGTGGATAACTGCCCCGCACATGGGGATAATCCGTGGACGATGTGGGTAAAACTGTACGTACATTGTGGAGAACGCCTACCGGGCATTGGATAGATTGAATACGACCGGGGAAGTTATGAGCAAGCGCCGAATAGCCGAACCAGACGAATTACCGCCTGAAGACGCACCTCCGGCTGCGGGCCATATCCCTGTCATGCAAGCAGCGTCCGTTGCATTGCTCGCGCCCATGCCGGGTACGACGATGATTGACGGGACGTTCGGCGGCGGCAGCCACACGCGGGCGCTGCTCGAAGCATCCGCGCCGGATGGTCGCGTCCTCGCGCTCGATGCGGACCCGGAGGCGATCGCGCGCGGTCGGGCGATGCAAGCGGAATTCGGCGACCGGCTCATCGTGCGGCACGCCAACTTCGCGCGGATGACCGAAGTGGCGGCGGCGGTCGGCTGGGAATCGGGGACGCTCGCGACGATTCTCCTCGATCTCGGTTTGTCGTCCTTCCAACTTGCCACTGCGGAGCGCGGCTTTTCGTTCATGCACAACGGCCCACTCGACATGCGTTTCGACACCACCGGCGGTCTGTCCGCCGCCGAGATCGTCAATTCGTGGGACGAGACGGCGATGGCCGACCTCTTCTGGGCCTACGGCGAGGAGCCGGCCTCCCGGCGCGTCGCGCGCGTGATCGTGCAGCGCCGCGCCGATCGCCCATTCGCGACGACGCTCCAACTCGCGGACGCGGTGGTCGGCGCGAAGGGGGGGCGGCGCGGGCGTATCCACCCGGCGACGCAGGTCTTCCAGGCGCTCCGCATCGCCGTCAACGACGAAGTTGGCGTGCTGGAGCGGGCGCTGATCGCCGCGCGCGACCTGTTGCGTCCCGGTGGGCGGCTCGCCGTCATCTCTTTCCATTCGCTGGAAGATCGGGCGGTCAAACTCTTCTTCCGCCACGAGGCGAGCGCAACCGAGCCGGATATGCTGCCGCGCTCGGTGCCCGTGCAACCGGCGGCACGAACGCCCAGTTTGCGTATCCTCACGCCGCGCCCGGTCGTGCCGGATGCTGAGGAAATCGCCGCCAATCCGCGCGCCCGCAGCGCGAAGTTGCGCGTCGCCGAAAAGCGCGCGCCGGATGGAGGATCGTGATGCTCTTCCCCGCCCGGCAGCGCGCGACCGTCACCCGCCTTCCCGTGCGGATGGCGGTGCCGATGGCGGGCGCCGCATCCACGCCCCTCGGCGTGCGCATCGCCAACGGCGCGCAGGGGTTACTGATGCATGCGCGCACGGACGCCGTGCGGCGGATCGTCGTCTGGCTGTTGGTGACGATGTGCGTCGGCGTGCTGGGGCTCGCATACCTGCTGGAGACGAGCCACGTCGCCTCGCTCGCCAGCGAGCGCGCGACGCTCGAAGAAGAGACCGCGAAAGCGCGCGACGCGAATGCCCGCCTCGCCGCGCAAGCTGCCGGGTTCCAGACACTGAGTCGTGCGGACAGTACCGCGCGCGATCAAGGGTTGCGACCCGCGCCGCCGAATAGCATCGTCTACCTTGCGCTACCCGATGTGCCGGACGCGCCGCCGATCGCGACGGTCGCGCCGCCGCCCCGGCCCGGCCTCCGGCAGCGCATCGCGAACGCGCTCGTGGGCCGCGGGCACGCGGAGAACACGGGACCAACCGCAACCGCGACGCCGGGGGCGAAGCCATGACCAAAGGGGTAATCTCCGGGTGGCGGATCATGTCGCTCTTCTGCGTCTTTGCGCTGATTACAAGCGCGATTGGCTGGCGTCTCGTCTCCTTCCAGGTCGTCGGCAGCGAGCGCTTGCAGTCGCAGGGGCGGGATTTCCGCGTTCAGGAGCAGACCTTGCTGCCGCGACGCGGGTTGATCCGTGACCGGGGCGGCCTCGTCCTGGCGACGAACATCCCCTCGACGGATATCTACGTGACGCCCAAGAAACTGACGGATCGGGATCGCGTCAGGCTGGCACAGGAACTGTCCACGACCCTCACGATCCCGCTCGACACGATCTATGCCCGCGTCAACAACACGGATGTCGAGTGGTCGCTCGTCGCGCGGCAACTCGATGACCCAACGGTCGCCGCGATCAAGGCGCGTTTTCCGCCGAAGGAGCATCCCGAGATCGTCTACCAGGAAGTGCCGAAGCGCACCTATCCGAACGGGCCGTTTCTTTCGCCGCTGCTCGGTTTCACGAATGCCGGTGGGATGGGCGTGTACGGCGTCGAAGGGCGGTACAACGATCTGGTGGGCGGGGAGCCGGGCATCCTCGTCGCGGAAACCGATGTCGCGCGCCAGCCGCTTGCGTTCGGGCAGCAGCAATATCGCGCGCCGGTCGAGGGGGCCGATCTTTCGCTGACGATTGACGCCGCGATCCAGCGGATGGCCGAGGACGAACTGGCACGGACGATCAGCGAACAGGGGGCGCTCGGCGGCACCATCCTCGTGATGGACCCGAACACGGGTGCGATCCTTGCCTCCGCCTCCGCGCCGTCGTATGACCCGAACGCGTTCAACCGCGCGGACCCGCAAAGTTACCTCAACCCCGCCGTCAGCGCGACCTACGAACCGGGCAGCACGTTCAAGATTTTTACGATGGCGGCCGGGTTGCAGACGGGTGGCATCACGCCGCAAACGACGCTCGTTGACAATGGCTTCTCCAAAGTCGAGACGGACACGATTTACAACCTCGACCACAAGGCGTGGGGCCCGGAAACGATGGAGCAGGTGCTGGAGCGGTCATCGAACGTCGGCGCGTCGTACATCGCCAAGCGCACGGGCAAGGAGAACTTTTATGCAATGCTCCGTCAGTTCGGGATGGGCCAGAAGACGGGTGTGGATCTCGATGGGGAGGAGATCGGCATCGTCCGCTGGCCCGATAATCCGACGACGATCTGGAATCCGATTGACCTGTACACCAACTCGTTCGGCCAGGGGCTGACCGTCACGCCGCTGCAAATGGTCGCGGCGGCCTCGGCGATTGCCAACGGCGGTACACTCTACGCGCCGTACGTCGTCGGCCGCATCGAGCGGCACGGCGATCTCGTGCAGGATCACCGGCCACAAGCCACCCGGCAGGTGATCAGCCCGGAAGTCGCGGCGACGGTGCGCCAAATGATGACCGAGGCGACGCACAAGGCTTTGGCGGACAAGATAAACCTGCCGGGGTATGATATTGCCGCGAAGACGGGGACGGCGCAGATCCCCGACCCGAAGACCGGCAGATACGTGGAGGACAAAACCATCGCCTCGATCATCTCCTTTTTCCCCGCCAACAAGCCGCTCTTTACTGTGCTCGTCAAGATAGACCAACCAAAAAAGAACTCGCTTGGTGGCGATGTCGCGGCGCCCGCGCTCGGCAGACTGGCGGGCGAGTTGCTGCGCTATGCGGGCGTCCCGCCCGCGCCAACAACGAGGAAGCCATGATTCGCCTGCGCGACGTGCTGACCGGCACGCGCGGGACGTTCGGCGGCGGCGCGGCGTTCCCGCCCGATTTTCTTTTCCGCGCAGTCGTGATTGATTCGCGCCAGGTGACGAAGGGCGCGCTCTTTTTCGCGCTGCCCGGTACGACGACCGATGGACATGCCTTCATTGGCCAGGCAGCGGAGCGCGGCGCGGCCTGCGCGGTCGTGCGCGCCGACTGGCTCGCGGGCCTGACTGCGGCGGGAACCGCGCCACCGATCCCCGTGATTGCCGTCCCCGAAACGCTGGCCGCGCTGCAAGACCTCGCTTCGTGGTGGCGCTCGCTCTATCCGGTGCCGCTCGTCGGCGTGACCGGCAGCGTCGGCAAGACGAGCACGAAAGAACTGATCGCGACGGTGCTCGGTCGGCGGTTCCGCGTGCTGCGCAATCCGGGCAACTTAAACGCGATCACCGGCATGCCGCTTGCCATCCTCGGCCTGACGCCGGATGTGCAAGTGGCGGTTGTCGAGATGGGGCTGTACGACGCGGGCGACATCGCGACGATGGTGAAGATTGCCCGCCCGCAGATTGGTGTCGTTACGAATGTCGGCGTCTCCCACGCGGAACGGCTCGGCTCGCAGGAAGCCTTGATCGCCAACAAGGGCGATCTCCCAGCCGGGTTGTCGCCCGACGGCTACGCGATCCTCAATGGCGACGACGCGAATGTGCGCGGTATGCGATCGCGCACGGCGGCGCACGTCATCACCTACGGCCTGGATGACGGCAACGACATTCGGGCCTCGGATGTCGAGAGCGAGGGGCTGTCCGGTATCGCCTTCCGGTTAATGCTGCCCGGCGAACGCCCGGTGCGCGTGCGGTTGCCACTGCTGGGGCGGCACAGCGTACACACGGCGCTCGCCGCGACGGGTGTGGCGCGGGTGCTCGGCCTCGCACTGGACGACATTCTGGCGGGTCTTCAGGGCGAGCAGACGCAGTTGCGTCTGTATACCGTGCCGGGGCCGAACGGTGCGATGCTGATAGACGATTCGTACAACAGCAGCCCGCAGTCCACGCTCGCGGCGTTCAATCTGCTCGAAGAACTCGACGCATCCCGCCGGATCGCTGTGCTGGCGGACATGCTGGAACTTGGCGTCTACGAGGTCGAGGGGCATACGCAGGTCGGGCAGCGTGCCGCCGACGTAGTGGATCGGCTTTACACCTTCGGCAACCGTAGCAGGGTCACGGCGGACGCGGCGGTGATGGCCGGGATGGCGAAGAGCGCGGTGGTTGCCTTTTCGTCGGACAGTAAGGACGCACTCGCCCGCCAGTTGCACGCCGACTTGCGCCCTGGCGATGTCGTGCTCATCAAGGGGTCGCGCGGGATGCACATGGAAGAACTGGTTGACGCACTACGCACCCAAATAACGGCGGAAACCGGGGCATCCTCGACCGACACGGCGAGCACGAAGACTAATCCAGGTGGTTTGGTATGACAACACCGATGCTTGCCCTCGTTGTTCTCCTGCGGACGGAGGTTTTGCCGACGCAGCCGCGGGCGAATCTCGCCGCGTCGCTAGCCCTCAGTGCGGTCGCCTTCGTGATGACCGTGGTGATCGGTCGGCCGATCATCGCGACGCTCAAGCGGCACAAGATTGGCAAGCGCATCCGCGTTGAGGGGCCGGAAAGCCATCTCATCAAGATGGGCACGCCGACGATGGGCGGCATCATGATCGCGACGAGCGTCGTCGTGCTCACGGCGATCTTCAACCTCGCGGGGCGGCTCTCGATGCTGCTGCCGCTCGGCGTGCTGCTCGCCTGCGGCGTGCTCGGCGCGGTGGACGACATGCTCAATCTCGTCGGCGGCACGCGCACCGGGCTGACCGCACGGTTCAAATTCGCCTGGCTTTTCCTGTTCGCGGCGGTCGCGGCATGGGTGCTCTACGGCCCGCTCGGCCTGCACAATATGTTCGTCCCGTTCGTCGGTAAATTCGACATCGGCATCGTCTATTTCCCGATTGCCCTGGTGAGCATCATGGGCTTCGCGCACGCCGTCAATCTGACGGACGGCCTGGACGCGCTCGCGGGCGGCACGGCGGCGATTGCGTACATCGTCTACGGGATCATCGGCTATTTGCAGGGGCAATTGCAGGTCGTGACCTTCTGCTTCACGATGGTCGGCGCGCTGATCGGCTTTCTTTGGTACAACGCGCATCCGGCGCAGGTCTTCATGGGCGACACCGGGTCGCTCGCCATCGGCGCGGGGCTGGCGGTCGCCGCTTTCCAGACCGGCCAGTGGCTGATTCTCCCGATTGTTGGTCTGGTCTTTGTCGTTGTGACGCTTTCCGTGATGTTGCAGGTAAGTTACTTCAAACTCTCGCACGGCAAGCGCATCTTCAAGAAAGCGCCGATCCATCACCATTTCGAACTGATCGGCTGGTCGGAAACGCAGGTGCAGATGCGCTTCTGGCTGGTCGGGATCGCGGCGGGGATGCTCGGCATCGCGCTCGCACTGTCGTAGGGGACGAGGCAATGGCGGATCGAAGGGAAACGATAACTCTCCGCAGGAAACGCGCCCTGCTGATTGGCCTCGGACTGCACGAGGGCGGTGCGGGCGTCGTCCGCTTCCTCGTCCGCGCGGGGGCGGAGGTGACCGTGACCGACCGGCAGGGCGCGGCGGCGCTCGACGCGGCGATCCGCTCGCTGGACGGATTGCCCGTCACCTACCGGCTCGGCGGGCACGAGGGTATTCGGGTGCGTGACTACGACCTCGTCGTGCGCAATCCCGCCGTCCCGGCGGACGCGCCGCTCCTGATGGAAGCGCGGGCGGCGGGCATCCCGGTCGAGATGGAGATGACGCTCTTCCTCGCTGCCTGCCCCGCGCCGGTCGTCGGTGTAACGGGAACGAAGGGCAAGACGACGACCGCGCTCTGGATCGGGCACATCCTCCGGCAGTGGAAACCGGAGACGGTGATCGCCGGGAACATGGGCATCTCCGCGCTCGATGCACTGCCCGCGATTGCGCCAAAAACGCCGGTGGTGCTGGAACTCTCGTCGTTCCAACTCGAAGCGACGGGCGAGCGCGGTTTGAGTCCACATATCGCCGTGATAACCAATCTCTCGACCGATCACCTCGACCGCTACCCGAACCCCGAAGCGTATTGGGACGCGAAGTGGGACATCGCGCGCTACCAGACGGCGGGGGATACGTTGATCCTCCCTGCCTGGACCGAGGATGACACGCGCGACGATCCCGGTTTGGCATTTCTTGCCGCGCGTGTCGGGGCGGCGGCGGCACAGATCGTGCCGTTCGGCGCGCTCCCGCCCGCGAGCGGGTACCCGCCCGGTTCCTGGTGGGATGAAGGAACTGACACGCTCATCTGGACGGGGAGCACGGGCACGTTCCCGGTCGGGCGCGGGGGCGACCTTGCGCTACCGGGGGCACACAACCGGATCAATGCCGCCGCCGCCGCCGCCGCCGCGTTCGCCTGGGGCGCGCCCGTTGATGCGGTACGCGAAGGGTTGCGTACCTTCCGGGGCGTGCCGCATCGCTACGAAGACCTGGGCGCGATGGACGGCGTGCGCTACATCAACGACACCGCCGCGACCGCACCGGCGGCAGCGATCGCCGCCCTACACACGACGCCGGGGCCGGTGATTCTGCTCGCGGGCGGGTCGGACAAAGGACTCGACTTCACTGCCCTGGCGGATGCGATGCTCGGTGCGAAGGCAATCATTTTGTTCGATGGCCGGGTGCCGACGCCGCTCGCCGCGCTGCTTGAGGCGCGCGGCTATGCCGGGCCGGTCATCGGCCCGGTGGGGAACATGGACGATGCCGTTGCGCGGGCGGTCGCGCTCGCCGTGCCGGGCGACACGGTGCTGCTCTCACCGGGGGCGGCGTCGTTCGGCGTTTTTCAGAACGAATTCGATCGCGGGGATCAGTTCCGCGTCGCCGTCGCGCGGTTGCGACGAGAAGCGGAGGCGCGCTGATGGTGGTCGAGCGGATTTCTTTGAACGGCGTGCGGACGTCCGCGCGTCCCGTGCCGCCCGCACCCGCTGCGCCGCAGGGCCAGGTGGACACGGTACTCGTCGGCACGCTGATCGTGCTCGCCTCACTTGGCATGCTGGTGCTCTTCAGTGCGTCATACGCGGTCGGCATCCGCGACACGGGCGACGGCCTGTATTTCCTCAAGCGGCAACTTTCATCCGCCCTGCTGGGCATCGTGGCGCTGCTGATTACCTCACGGGTGGACTATCACTTCTGGCGGCGGCTCTCCGTGCCCGCGATGATCGGGACGGCGCTGTTGCTCCTCGCCGTCCTGCCGCTCGGGCGGACGGTCTTCGGCGCGCGCCGCTGGTTCGACCTCGGGCCGGTGCAGGTGCAGCCGAGCGAGATCATGAAGTTCGTCCTCATCCTCTATATGGCCGATCTGCTCGACCGGAAGGGGAGCCGGATTCGCCACTTCCTCAACGGCGCGATCCCCTTCGCGATCATCCTCGGCGCGATCCTCTTCCTCGTCATGCTCGAACCCGATCTCGGCACCGCGACGGTGCTCGCCGTCATTGGCCTCAGCGTTTTCCTGGTCGCCGGGGCGGATATCCGGCAACTCGGGCTGTTCCTGATGAGCGGCGTCGGCGCGTTCGCGCTGCTCGCGTTCACCGCGCCGTACCGGCGCGAGCGGTTGCTGCTCTTTTTGCACCCGGAGCGCGATCTGCGCGACGCGGGCTGGCAGCTCTGGCAGGCGCGGATCGCCCTCGGCGACGGCGGCATTTTCGGCCTCGGCCTCGGCGCGTCGCGGCAGAAATTCAGCTGGCTCCCGGCGGCGCATACCGACGCGATTTTCGCGGTGATCGGCGAGGAACTTGGCCTCGTCGGCTGTGCCATCGTGATCGGGCTGTTCGCGGCGATGGCGGTACGCGGTTACCGCACGGCAATGCACGCACCGGATCGTTTCGGCGCGATCATGGCGACGGGGATCACGACCTGGCTGGTCTTTCAGGCGGTCATCAATATCGGCGGCGTGACGACGGCGATCCCGTTCACCGGCGTGCCGTTGCCGCTCTTTTCGTACGGCGGCTCTTCTCTCGCGGTGACGCTCGGCGCGCTCGGCGTGTTGATTAGCATTTCCCGCACGACGCGCATACCCGAACGCGTGCGGCGTCGCGCGCCACAGACGGACGGAAACAGCGATGAGTGAGATGACGCGTGTCGACGTTATCCTTCCTCCCGTCGGGTCGGCAGTCCACTTCGTCGGGATCGGCGGCGCGGGGATGATCGGGCTGGCGCGCATCCTGCTCGCCCAGAGGTATCGCGTCACCGGGTCGGATCGCGGCGACTCGCCCGGCCTGGCGACGCTGCGCGAACTCGGCGCAATGGTGCATGTCGGCCACGACGCCGCATATGTCGGTGATGCCGCGCTCGTTGTCATCTCGGCGGCGGTGCGCGACGAGAATGTCGAGTTTGCGGCGGCGCGGGCGCGCGGCGTCCCGGTCGTCAAGCGGGCCGCGCTGCTCGGCGCGCTCGCGAATGCGCGCCGCTGCATCGCCGTGGCGGGGTCGCACGGCAAGAGTACGACGAGCGGCATGATCGCCTTTATCCTCAGCACGCTCGGTCATGATCCGCTCTTTGTCGTCGGCGCGGAAGTGCGCGACCTCGGCACGAGCGCGCGGAATGGCGCAGGCCCGCTCGCCGTCGTGGAGGCGGACGAATACGACTACTCGTTCCTTCACCTCACCCCCGACATCGCGGTGATCACGAACATCGAGCATGACCACCCGGACATTTTTCCGACCGCTGACGCCTACCTTGCCGCTTTCGCCTGTTTCGCCGGGCAAACGCGAGACGGTGGGACGATCATCATCGGCAGCGACGATCCCAACGCGGTAACGATCACGGAAACGATGGCCGTGCAGACGGTGGGCGCCGGGCCGACTGCGGACTGGCGGATCATCTCGGAGACGGACGGCGTGGTGACATTGACCCATCGCGGCACACGGATTGGCCGCACGACGCTGACGGTGGCGGGCGAGCACAATGCGCGGAATGCGGCGATGGCCGTCGCGGCGTGCGCGGCGGTCGGTGTGGACGCAGACGAAGCCCTGCGCGTTGTCGCGGCCTATCGGGGCGTTGGGCGGCGATTCGAGGTTGTCGGTGAGACGGACGGCATCACCGTCATAGATGATTACGCGCATCACCCGACCGAGGTGCGAGCAACGCTCGCGGCGACGCGGACGCGCTATCCGGGTCGGCGGATCGTCGCAGTCTTCCAGCCGCACACGTTCAGCCGCTCGGTGCTCTATGCAGCGGAGTTTGCTGCGGCATTGTCGGGTGCCGATGTCGCGTTCGTCACGGACATCTACGCGGCGCGGGAGCCGGACCCCGGCACGATCCACGCGCGCGACATTGCTGCTGCGGTCACGGGCGGGTGCGGGATCGCGAGCGGCGATCTCGCAGCGACGGTGGCACGGATCATGTCTGCCATGAAGCCGGGCGATGTCGTCCTGACGCTCGGTGCGGGCGACATCACGACCGTCGGGTCACAGGTGTTGCGACTGCTGCAATCCAGTGAGGTGGCGCGATGACGGCGGGAGTGTATGTGGGCAATCGAGCGGCGATCAAAGCAAATGAGCCGCTGCGCCGTCACACGACACTGCACGTCGGCGGCCCGGCCGATTGGTTCCTCAAGATTGGCGCGGCGGATGGCGACGAACCGCTCCGCGACGCCCTTCGCTGGGCGGATGCGGAAGGGATCGCGGTGACGGTGATCGGCGGCGGCAGTAATGTCCTCGCGGCGGACGCGGGCGTGGACGGCCTCGTCATCAAACTGTTGACGCCGCGACCGACGATCCAGGTTGACACGAACGATCCCGCCATGCCGATTGTCACCGGGCACGCGGGGCTGCTGATGTCCGGGTTCGCGGAGGCGTGCGGCGAACGCGGACTGGCGGGGCTGGAATGGGCCGTCGGCCTACCGGGGACGCTTGGTGGCGCGGTTGCCAACAACGCGGGCGCGCACGGCGCGGAGATGAGCGCGGCCTTCCTCGATGCGACGCTGATCCGGTACGACGGGACGCCGCAAACGATCACGGCGGACGATATGGCCTATGCGTACCGACATAGCGCGATCAAGGACGGCACGATTCCCGGCGTCCTGACGACGATCCGCGTGCGGCTCACGCCGGGCGACCCCGCCGAACTCCGCGCGCGGGCGATTGAGTATCACGATTGGCGCAAGACGGCCCAGCCGCAGGCGGCCTCGGCGGGTTCGATGTTCCAGAACCCGCCCGGCGATGCGGCGGGGCGGCTGATCGAGGCGTGCGGCTTGAAGGGTTACACGATCGGGCAGGCGCAGGTTTCGCCCGTCCACGCGAACTTCATCGTCAATCTGGGCAAAGCGACGGCGGCAGAGGTGCTGGCAGTCGGCGATCATTGCCGTGCTTGTGTCGAAGCACGGTTCGGTATCGAACTCCACTACGAAGTGCAGCGCATCGGCCGGTGGGATGCGCGGGAGACGGGGAAATCATGACCAACGAGCGACCGGCACGGGGTGGGCGGAAGATTCGGGTCGGCGTCCTGTTCGGTGGGCAATCGAGCGAGCACGCTGTCTCATTAGCGTCCGCGCAATCCGTGATCGCCGCCCTTGACCCGGACGCCTACGAGATCGTCCCGATCGGCATCACGCGGCAGGGGCAATGGCTGGCGGGCGGTGATCCGATGCGCGACCTGCTCGCGGCGGGCGGCCAACTGACCGAAAAGCCGCCGGAGACCGCAGCTGCATCGAACGCGATCATTCCCGCCGCCCGCGATACGGCGCTGACGGCGGGGCCGGAAGGCGCGTCGCGCGAACTCCATCGCCTCGATGTCGTCTTTCCCGTGTTGCACGGGCCATTCGGCGAGGATGGCACGGTGCAGGGCTTCCTCGAACTCGCAGACATCGCCTATGTCGGTTCCGGCGTGCGTGGCTCGGCGGCGGGGATGGACAAGGCGATGATGAAGGCGCTCTTCCGCGATGCGGGGCTGCCAACACCGCGCACGCAACTCGTCCGCGAATCGGAGTGGGAATGCGCGCCCGGTGCGGTCGTCCGGCGGCTCGTTGCGGCGGTCGGGTTGCCGTGCTTCGTCAAGCCGGCCAATATGGGTTCGAGCGTCGGCGTGTCGAAGGCGGAAACGGAAGGCGATATTCCTGGCGCACTGATCGAGGCGTTCCGCTTCGATGTGGACGGGCGGGTCGTCGTCGAAGAGGCAATTGTCGGCAGGGAAGTCGAATGCAGCGTCCTCGGCAACGAGGACCCGCAGGCGTCGGCAGTCGGCGAGATCATCGTGCAAGGGCATGCATTCTACGACTACGCCGCGAAATACACCGACCCCGCGACGCGCCTGCGCATCCCGGCCGATCTCCCGCCCAAGATTGCCGACGAAGTGCGCCGCTGCGCGGTCGAGGCGTTCCGCGCGATTGACGCGCAAGGGTTGGCGCGGGTGGATTTCTTCTACGACGAGGCGCATGAGCGGGTGCTAATCAACGAAATCAACACGATGCCGGGTTTCACGTCCACGAGCATGTACGCGATGATGTGGCAGGCGGTTGGCGTCTCGTATGGCGAGTTGGTGGATCGGCTAATTACCCTCGCCATCGCGCGGCACGACCGTCGTCGCCGTCGTCGCGGGGAGGCGTAAGCAATGGCGCGCGGGATGACGGCAAAACGCGTCGGGCAGGCGTGCGTCTACACCCTCCGGTGGGCGGTCGTGATGCTGCGGAACGGCCGGCTACCCGCAGGGATCGGCGCCCTCGTTCTCGGTGGCGCGCTCGCATTCGTCGTGACAGACGCGCGGTTTGCGGTCAATCGCGTCGTCGTCGTCGGTGTCGCGGGGCTGTCCGGCTCGACGGTGGCGGAAGCGACGGGCGTGTTGGGTCGGAGCGTTTTCAGCGTGGACAGCGCCGCTGTGGCACGCCGGATCGCCACGCTCCCCGATGTGCGGCGCAGCGATGTCCACACCGAAGCGCCGGACACAATCGTCGTGCGGATCGAGGAGCGGCAGGCGGCGCTCGTGTGGGACGCAGCAGATCAGTCATTTCTTGTTGACGCGGATGGTACTGTGCTGGGGCAGCCCGATGCGACCGCACAACAACGCTTGCCGCATCTCCGGGCGTTGGTGGGTATCCCGTTGCCGGTGACCGGTGGCCGCGTCGCCGATGATTCGATCCGCGCGGCGCTGGCGTTGAACGAGCAATTGCCGATAGTGACCGGGCTGACCGAGGCGGCGATTACGCTCGATCCTGTGGCCGGATTAGTTATCCAGGGGGGTACGTGGCGTGTGGTGGTGGGAAATGATGAACACCTCGGCAACAAACTTGCTATCTTGAAGCGATTGCTCGGACAGCAGCCGTGGGTGGAGGCGGATATTCGTGATCCCGAACGACCGGTGGTACGTAAGAAATAGCGGTAGGACGATAGGGATGGAGTGAACGTGACCTGGTGGCGAGGCCAAACGCAGCGCGTGCATGACACAGTGGTCGGCATTGATGCCGGCAATGTGGACGTGCGCGTCGTCATCGCGGGGGCAACCACCACGGACGCCGACGATGTGCGCGAGCGAGTGCCAGTGCTCGGTCATGGCATTGCGACGGCGCAAGGCTTGACGCGCGGCGTCGTGTCGGATGCGCGCGGACTGGGTGGTGCGATCCGCGTCGCGGTCGAGCAAGCGGAGAAAGCGGCGGGGCATCGCGTCCTCGGGGGCTATTTCAGCGTGCCGCTCGCACAGTTCGCGTCGCTGACATCGCGCCGCGAGTGCATCGTCCTGCAATCGCCCATCGCGGTGCGCGAGATGACCCACCATGCCACGGATCGGACACCTGCGTGGCGTGAGGTCGCACGGCACGCGGGCCTCGAAGTCGTCGGCATCGTGCCAAGTGTGCTGGCGGCGACGGCGGCGGTGGCACTCCCCGATGAGCACGACGGTGTCGTCGTGATTATCGAGTGCGGCGCGGAACACACGAGCATCGCTGTTTTCTCCGGCGGTACGGTCGTGTGTTTGGGGAGTGTCCCGGTCGGGGGAGACCACATCACGCGCGATCTCGCGACGGTGTTGCGCATTGATCCGATGGAGGCGGAGCGGTTAAAATTTGAGGTGGGCAACGCGCGATTCGGTGCGTCGGACATTGAGGTGCTTGTGCGGGGTCTGGACGGAGGGCGGACAGCGGTGTCCGTTTCGCTCGTCGCCGCGATCATTAGCGCGCGCGTGGATCAACTGCTCGCGCATGTCGGCGAGATCGTTCGGCCCGCCACGACGTTCGCGCGCGGCGGGGGAACGGTTGGTCAAGTAATTTTGTGCGGCGGGGGCGCGGCGTTGTCGGGCCTCGCGCCGATGGCCCGCGCGGCACTCGGCATGCCCGTGCGCGTCGCGGGGGCATGGGGCTTCGCCGGGCCGGCGACAATGCAGTCGCCGGGTTTTGCGGCCGTTCTCGGCCTGCTCCGCTGGCGCGCGACCGTCGAGCCAGGGTTGCGGACACGGACGGATGTCGGGCAAAATACGCGGGCGAGTGTCGGCGCTGCGGCGGGAAATGGGACAAAATTCCCTGTCCAGCCAATGCGAATCGGGCAGACGCGGTGGCAGGCATGGTTGCGCGAGTTTCTGCCGTGAGCGATACTTGTCTGCCAACGGGGGAGATGAGTACGGGTTCCTGTGGGTGCGGGAGAAAGACCCTCATCGCGCGGATTGGCGAAGAGGAAGGACAAGGGCATGTTTGAATCTCATGTCGCGTATGGCGGCGAGAATTTTGCCCAGATCAAAGTCATCGGGGTTGGCGGCGGGGGGAGTAACGCCGTCAATCGCATGATCGAAGCGAAATTGCACGGGGTTGAGTTCGTCGCCGTGAATACGGACGCGCAAGCGCTCCTTCATTCACAGGCGTCGTTTTGCCTCCGGATCGGGGATAAGCTGACCAAGGGTTTGGGCGCCGGTGGCAACCCCGCCATCGGCGCGAAGGCGGCGGAAGAAACGCGCGAGGCGATCTACGATGTCCTCAAAGGCGCGGATATGGTCTTCATCACCGCCGGGATGGGCGGCGGCACGGGCACGGGCGCCTCACCGGTGATCGCGGAGATCGCCAAGGAGGTGAGCGCACTGACCGTCGGCGTCGTCACCAAGCCGTTCGATTTCGAAGGGCCGACGCGCCGAAAGAATGCCGAGGAAGGGATTGCGCTGCTCAAGGAGCGCGTGGATGCGCTAATCACGATCCCGAACCAGCGACTCTTGTCCATCGCGGACAGCAAGATGACGTTCATGGAGGCCTTCCGCCTCGCCGATGATGTGCTGAAGCAGGGTATCCAGGGCATCGCGGACCTGATTACGCGGCCCGGTATCATCAACCTTGACTTCGCGGATGTGAAGACGATCATGTCCGGCGCCGGCTCGGCCTTCATGGCAATCGGCCGGGGCATGGGCGATACGCGGGCGCAGGACGCGGCGCGCATGGCGATTGAAAGCCCACTGCTCGAAATGAGTATTCAAGGCGCGACGGGCATCCTATTCAACATTTCGGGCCCAAGCGACATGGGGTTGCAGGAGATCTATGAGGCGGCGGAGATCGTGCGCGAGGCGGCCGATCAGAACGTCAACTTCATCTTCGGCGCGACGCTCGACGAGCATATGACCTCGCAGGAAGTCGCCGTGACGTTGATCGCGACGGGGTTCGACAATGACCGGGGGCAGGGGAGATTACGGCCGCTCTTCCCGCGTACCGGATCATCGAACGAACCGCCGCAGACCCAACCGTATCGCCGACCTGGCACGAACCCGTTGCCACAGCAGCAACCCTATCGCCCAACGGGTTCGGGGCAGGGACCGCTCGGTGGTTCTGGCACGCGCCCGCCCGATCCGCGCGACAACGAGCGGCGGCAGCCACCGCCGCCGCGCCCCGGACAGCCGGAAACCAAACCGGGCAGCGACGACGACGATTTCGATGTACCGCCATTCGTCCATATCTTGCGCGGACGCTAAGAGATGATTGCAAACCGTCAAGATGCTAAGGACGCCAAGAGGGAAAAAGAAAGATCGGATTTCCTCTTCGCATTTTCTTGGCATCTTGGCGGTTGATTTCCGCCCGTATTTGAGGATTTGTTATGCATTGCCCCTACTGTCAGGCGCCCGATACGCGCGTGATTGATTCGCGCGAACTCGGCAGCGGTGAGAGCATCCGCCGCCGCCGGGAGTGCCAGGTGTGCAACCGCCGATTCACAACGTACGAGCGCGTCGAGGCGGTCAGCTTGTATGTCGTCAAAAAAGATGGTCGCCGCGAGGAGTACGATCCACGCAAACTGCGGAGCGCGGTTCGGATCGCCTCCATCAAGCGCCCGGTGAGCGAGGGGGCGGTGGATGCCCTCGTCGCCGATGTGGAGCGCGCGTTGTTCGACCTCGGGCAGCGCGAGGTGCCGAGTTCGACCATCGGTGAACTCGTCGTCGAACGGCTGCACGATCTCGATCTCGTTGCCTACATTCGGTTTGCTTCGGTCTACCGCGATTTCGCTGATCTGGACGAGATGCGGGCTGCGATAGACGGCCTCGTCACTGAGCGTACCGGGCGACCCAATGGCGCGACGCGCCGCACGCGCCGCACGCCCGTAGCGTAGGGGCGATTCGCGACTCGCCCCTACGCATCGAACACAAAAACGCCCCCAACCTTAGGGGCGTTTTCGTGTTCGGAACCTCGATTAGCTCAGGTGGCCCTGAATCTTGTCCATCAGCTTGTTCTTTGGCTGAAAGCCGATGATCGTCTCGACCGGCTTGCCGCCCTTGTAGAGCATTAGCGTTGGGATGCTCATAATACCGAGGTTGCCGGCGATCTGCTGATTCTCGTCCACGTTGACTTTGACGATCGTGATCTTCTCGCCCAGTTCATCACTGATCTGATCGAGAATCGGCGCAACCATCCGGCATGGACCGCACCAGGGCGCCCAGAAGTCAACCAGCACGGGGCCTTTCGCATTGACCACATGCTGATCGAACGTCGCGTCCGTTACCGCTACCGGGTGCCGCGCATGATCCTTTTCGCCGTCAGTTGCTGGATGTACCATTGACTCTGCTCCTTTTGTTGCACTACCGCCGCGATCGTCTGTCGGTCGCAGTCTACACCGGAAACTTCTTCGGTGCATTAATCCTAACACGCGCGCATCGCGGCGTATTCCGGGCACAGCCGTTCCCGACGAACGGGCGTTCGTCGTGTGATACACTCTTGCGGTGTGCCGGAGAGGGCAGAAGGAGAGCCTGTGACACTGTGTGTTGGATTCGATGGTGCGATGCTCCGCGCCCCGCTGACGGGGAGCGGTCTGTACAGCGCCGCGCTGATCGGAGCGTTGCGCGAACTCTCCGAAATCGAAATGACCTTGCTCAGCCCTGAGCCGCTTGCAACCGAGCCGGATGCGGTCATCGCCGTTCCGCCGCGTTGGTTGGCAAGCGAGCGGCTGCGCAAGGTCTGGTGGGAGCAGGTCGGCATTCGCCGCGCGGCGCGGCGCGCGGGCGTGGACGTGGTCCATGTCCCGTACTTCGCCGCACCACTCCGGCAGACGATGCCGCATGTCGTTACCGTCCACGATGTCATCCCGCTCCTGATGCCGGCGTACGGTGGCGGGCGGGCGATGCGGGCGTATCTCCGCCTCGTCTCCGCCGGGGCACGCCGCGCTACGCAGGTGATTGCCGATTCCGAATGCTCACGCCGCGATGCGATCCGCGCCCTGGCGCTCGCGCCGGAACGTGTCACGACGATTCCGCTCGCAGTGGGCGCGGCTTTCGGCGTCGCGCGCGATGAGGCGATGGTTGCACGACTACGCGATCAGTACGGGTTGTATGGCAAGCGCGTCATCTTCAATGTTGCAGGGCTTGATGTGCGCAAGAATATCGCCACACTGCTTCGGGCATTCGCGCGCGTCTCCGCCGTGATCGGCGACGATGTGCGCCTCGTGATCGGCGGCAAGGCACACGGGAATGCCGCGCTCTACCCCGATCCCGCTCCACTGGCGCGCGAACTCGGCATCGCCGATCGCGTCCTCTTCGCGGGCGCGATCGGCGCGGCGGAGAAGATCGCGTTCTACCAACTGGCGGATTGCTACGTCGCGCCGAGTATCTACGAAGGGTTCGGATTGACGCTGCTCGAGGCGATGGCGTGCGGCACGCCCGTCGTCGCGGCGGACGCCAGTTGCACTCCCGAAGTCGTCGGGGATGCCGGAACGCTCGTTGCGCCGCATGATGACGCCGGGTTCGCGGACGCGATCATCCGCGTGCTAACTGATGACGCCCACGCAGGGCGGATGCGCCAGCAGGGATTCGACCGTGCCCGGCAGTTCAGTTGGGAGCGCACAGCACTGGCGACGCGCTCCGTTTACCAGCGCGCGCATCAAGCGACCCAACCGGTCAGCGTGCATCTGTCGGGCGAGCAGCCGGTGGAGATTGCCCGATGAAGATCGCGCTGCTTTCCAAGGCGATGGTAGTCGGGCCGTACCAGAAGAAGGCGGAAGAACTCGCGAAGCTGCCCGGCGTCGAACTGACGGTGATCGTGCCGGATGCCTGGGTCGAGCCGCGCGTCGGTGTCCAGAAGCTCGACGCGCAGTTCACGCAGGGGTACGACATGGTCGTCACCGAGATGCGCTTCAACGGTCATTTCCATTACCACTACTATCCGGCAATCGGCAAGATCATCCGCGACCTCAAGCCTGACGTTTTCCATATTGACGAGGAGCCATACAACTACGCCACCTACCACGCGATGAAGGCCGGGCAACGGACGGGTGCGCGGATGTGCTTCTTCACCTACCAGAACATCATGAAGAAGTACCCGTTCCCGTTCTCGTCGTTCGAGAAGTCCGTCTATGCAGGTGTGGAAGTCGGCGTCGCGGCCAATCAGGCGGCGCTCGATGTGATCCGGGCGAAGGGATTCACGAAACCGTCGCTCGTCATCCCGCAGTTCGGCGTTGATCCCGCGTTGTATCAGCCGGGGGTGCCGCAGGCGCGGCCCGCGAACCGTCCGCCGACTGTCGGCTATATCGGGCGTTTGGTCGAGGAGAAGGGCGTGCAGATCCTTCTCGACGCCGTGGCAGCGCTACGCCAACCGTATCGCCTGGAAATCATCGGCTCCGGTTACTACCGGACGGAGTTGGAAGTGCAGGCGGCGCGGCTCGGTATTCGCGACCGCATCTTCTTCCGCAACTCCGTGCCGTCGCGCGAAGTGCCGAATGTCCTCGGCAAGATTGACATCCTCGTCGTCCCGTCACTGACGCGCTCGAACTGGAAAGAGCAATTCGGGCGGGTGATTATCGAGGCGATGGCCTGCGAAGTGCCGGTAATCGGCTCGGATTCCGGCGAAATCCCCAATGTAATCGGCGACGCGGGGATTATCGTGCCGGAAGGCGATGCGCAGACGCTCGCACTACGCATCTGGGAACTGATGGAAGACCGCGTGCGGCGCCTGGAATTGGCGGCACGCGGGCGACAGCGCGTGCTGCGCTACTTCACCCAGCAACAGGTCGCGCTGCGCTACTACCAGCTCTACCAGGCAATGCTTTACGGCAATGTCCCGTACGAACCTGCCCCGCCGCCGCCCGTCTTCGTCGCGCCGACAGGCTATCAGTCGTTTTCAGGGCAAGCGCCTCGGCGCAGCCCGGATGGCGCCGCGCCGACCGGGTATTTGCCGGAATCTGCCGCATCTGGCTTCGCACCCGCCCCGCCCCGCCCGCAAACGCCGACCTACCCCTCTGCTCAGCCTGCTCGGGAAGAGGAACCCGCATATCCGCCCGGATACGACGATCTGCCGTCCGCCATCCCCGCACTGGAGCGCGAAGCCTTCTCGTGGCCGACGCCGGAGCACGCACCGGAAGCCGAGCCGCCATCCGTGCCCGCCTGGTGGCCGTCATCGTCGTTGCGCCCGCCAAAGCCGCCAGAGCAACCGTGGTGGCGGACTGACGACCGCGACGATGAGCCATCGGCAGACCGCCGGGCGCGCTAATTTTTTGGTATGGATTGGGTTTGAACCGCCAAGACGCCAAGGACGCCAAGAGGGACAAAGAGGAAGGAGAGAGAACTCACACTTCCCTTCTTTTTCTTCTTGGCGTCCTTAGCGTCTTGGCGGTTCATATTTCTTACGGGACGATCGTCGCAGGGTACGAGCCGAAAACCGTCACGATGTCGGCGCGGGCACGGAGGCGTTCGAGCGCATTGGCGACCACCGGGTCCTCGCGGTGCCCCTCGAACTCGATCAGGAAGTAATACTCGCCCATCGTCAGTTTTTGCGGGCGGCTCTCGATGTGGATCAGTTGAATGTGGCTCTGCGCGAGTTCGGCGAGGCACGCCTGGAGCGAGCCGGGGACGTTGCGCTGCGTCGTGAAGACAAGGCTCGTCTTATCGTGCCCGGTCGGCGGGTGGTCGGTGTCGGCGAGGATGATGAAGCGCGTGAAGTTCCGCTTTTCATCCTGGATGTCCGATGCCAATGGAGTCGCGCCGAAGAGTTTGCCCGCGCGCAGCGTGCCGATTGCCGCCTGATCGAGCGCGTCGTCGCGCATGATCTGTTCGACCGCACCCGCCGTCGAAAGGGCCGCGACGGTCGAGATGCCGGGCAAGAGTCGGTCGAGGAATCGTCGGCACTGGCCGAGCGCCTGCGGGTGCGACATGACGCGCCGGATGCCGCTGATGTCGCTGCCGGGTCGGCCCCAAAGGAAATGTCGCACGGGCAGGATCGCTTCGCCCCGAATGCGGAGCGGTGTTTCGTGGATCAGGATGTCGAGCGTTGCGCTCACCGCCCCTTCGAGCGAATTCTCGAATGGCAGCGCCCCCTCGGTCGCGACGCCGGTTTCGACCGCCTGCGCGACGGCCGGGAAACTGGGGAAGGGGATCGCCTGGAACGGCCCGCCCTGTTCGGATGCGTAGATTGTTGCCGCCTCTTCGCTGAAAGTGCCCATCGGCCCGAGATAGGCGATCCGGCGCATCCCATCGCTCATCGAACTTTCTCCTTCGTCGCGTCTTATCCTCCGCGTTTTCTGTGCAATGATCCAATCCATCTGTCAGTGATTTGGCGATCCCCGCAAATTCCGTCAAAGACAGAGGAAATGGGGTGCCTGACATTGACAAGACGCCCGGCGGGTGGTACACTTTGCCCAATTCAGGGTGTATGTACAGTTTGAATGTGCCGTGCGAGCGTTATGCTCGGACTGTAGTATATACCGAGAATGGGCGATTCGATGATCACGGAAGATGTGGCGCCCGCCACGATAGGGACATCGCGATGCTTCCACCGCATTGCAACGGACGTGGCTCTTGACCGCACAACGCCGGAAAACGGAGTGAACCCGCACGAAAATTATCGAAGTGTGCAGAAGCATGGTGGCACGCCGTATGCAAATCTGTTGACATAACGCCGCTGTTTGGCGCGATTGAACCCCTGACATCTCGATCACGGACGCCCCCTGCTGCTAGGGTGGGCAGTGCCGGTGGATTCTTGATACCCTTAGAAAGGCATGCTCGCATGGACCTCTTGGAGCGTTTGGAAACCTATCGTTCGGAAGAGCGCAAATTAGCCTGGGCCGGAACTTTCTCGGACTACTTCGCTATGGTGACGAAGCAGCCGTCCATCGCGCGCCTGTCGCACGCGCGGATTTATCACATGATTCTCGATGCCGGTACCGCGCCGAACAGCGACGGCACGGTGCATTACGACTTCTTCGACGACGAGATTTACGGTGTGGATCATACCCTCCAACAGATCGTCGAATATTTCCGTTCGGCCGCGTCGCGGTTGGAAGTGCGCAAGCGCATTCTGCTCCTGATGGGGCCGGTCGGCGGCGGCAAAAGCACAATCGTCAGCCTGCTGAAGCGTGGTCTGGAGCGATACGCACGCATCGAGGATGGCGCGGTCTATGCCATCAAGGGATGCCCGATGCACGAGGAGCCGCTGCACCTCGTGCCCGATACGCTACGCGCGGAGATCGAGCGGGAGTACGGCGTGTATATCGAGGGCGATCTCTGCCCGCGCTGCCGCTACGAATTGGAGCACACCTACGGTGGCCGCGCCGAGGATGTCGTGATCGAGCGCATCGCCTTCTCGGAAAAGGAGCGCGTCGGCATCGGCACGTTCACGCCGTCCGATCCCAAGTCGCAGGACATTTCCGAACTCGTCGGCGGCATAGACTTCAGCACGATTGCGGAAGTCGGCGTGGAGAGCGATCCGCGCGCCTACCGGTTCGATGGCGAACTGAACATCGCCAATCGGGGCGTGATGGAGTTCGTCGAGATGCTGAAGACCGACGAGAAATTCCTCTACGTCCTCCTCACGCTCGCGCAGGAGCAGAATATCAAGACGGGTCGCTTCTCGATGATCTACGCGGACGAGGTGATCGTCTCGCATACCAACGAGCACGAGTATCAGGCCTTCGTTGGCAACAAGCGTTCCGAGGCGCTGCAGGACCGGATTATCCTCGTCAAAGTGCCGTATAACCTGCGTGTCTCGGACGAGGTGAAGATTTACCAAAAACTGCTGAAGCAGAGCACGATTGCCAATGTCCACATCGCGCCGTACACCCTTGAAACGGCGGCGACCTTCGCCATCCTCACCCGGCTCGAACCGTCGAAAAAGGCGGGTATGAGCCTTCTGAAAAAACTGAAACTCTACGACGGTCAGGCGGTGGACGGCTATCAGGAGAAGGACGCACGCGAATTGCAGGAAGAGGCGCAGCGCGAGGGAATGGACGGCATCTCGCCGCGCTACGTCATCAACCGGATTTCGGGGGCGCTCGCTCGTGAGGGAACGTCGTACATCACGCCGATTGACACGCTCCGGTCGCTCCGAGACGGCCTCGATCAGCACACGAGCGTGACGAAGGAGCAGCGCGAGCAGTATCTCAACCTGATCAGCGACGCGCGCAAGGAGTACGACGAGATCGCCAAGCGCGAGGTGCAGCGCGCCTTCGTCTATGCATTCGAGGAGAGCGCGAAGACGCTCTTCAACAACTACCTCGATAATGTCGAGGCGTTCTGCAACAAGACAAAGGTGATGGACCCGATCACCGACGAAGAGGGGGAACCGGACGAGCGACTGATGCGTTCCATCGAAGAGCAGATCGGTGTGACGGAGAACGCGAAGCGCGCCTTCCGCGAAGAAATCCTCATCCGCATCTCGTCGCTGGCGCGGCGCGGCGTGACCTTCGACTACGCCTCGCACGACCGGCTGCGCGAGGCAATCGAAAAGAAACTTTTCACCGATCTGCGCGATGTCGTCAAGATCACGACGAGCACGAAGACACCCGATGCCGAGCAGTTGAAGCGGATCAATCAGGTCGTGGATCGCCTCGTCAGCGAGCAGGGCTACACGACCGCTTCCGCGAACGAACTCCTGAAATACGTCGGTGCGCTCCTGAATAGGTAGAAGTGCTGAGTACTGAGTACTGAGTACTGAGAATCGTTTCTCCCTCGGTAATCAGCGACTAGGTGCTCTCTTGGAGGAAATCACCAGTGAACCGCAAATCCCACTCAGCACTCCCTCCGCCACCCAGTCTTTCCCAAAGCGACTGGTCACTCCACCGCAAGGGGCCGATTGATCAGGCGCGGCACAATGAGAAGATCAAGGACGCCGTGCGCAAGAACCTCGCGGACATTGTCTCGGAGCAGAGCATCCTGACGACCGATGGCCGCAAGATCATCAAAGTGCCGATCCGCTCGCTCGATGAGTACCGGTTCCGCTTCGGCGACGAGGGTGAGCAGGGAGTCGGGCAGGGGCAGGGTGGTACGAAAGTGGGCGACGTGCTCCAGAAGGGCGGCAAACCGCAAGGGCCCGGCAAGGGGCAAGGCGCCGGGGAGGAGCCAGGTGTTGACTACTATGAGGCGGAGTTCACGCTGGACGAACTGACGGCGCTGATCTTCGAGGACCTCGGCCTGCCCAACCTCGAAGAAAAGAAGCTGCAATCCGTCGCCTCCCCGACGATCCACTTCAACGACATCCGCCGCAAGGGCGCACTCGCCAATCTCGATAAGCGGCAGACCTTGAAGCAGAACCTGCGGCGGAACGCGATGCTCGGCAACGCGCATGTCGGCGATTTCAAGCCCGAGGACCTGCGCTTCAAGACGTGGGAGGAGACCTTCGACCGGCGCGCGGCGGCGGTCGTGCTGGCGATGATGGATGTTTCGGGCAGCATGGGTTCATTCGAGAAGTATATCGCGCGGTCGTTCTATTATTGGATGCTCGCCTTTCTGCGCACCAAGTACGACAACGTGGAAATCGTTTTCATCGCGCACCACACCGAGGCCAAAGAGGTGACGGAGCAGGAATTCTTCACGCGCGGCGAATCGGGCGGCACGAAAGTCTCGTCCGCGTACCAACTGGCGCTCGAACTGGCCGAGACGCGCTACCGGACCGAGGACTGGAATCTGTACCCGTTCCACTTCTCCGATGGGGATAACTGGCCGTCCGACAACGCGCTCTGCAAGGACCTCGTTTCCCAACTGCTCGAACGGTCGTCGCTTTTCGGGTATGGCGAGATTCGGCAGGGACGGTATGCCTACCACAGCACGCTGATGAGCGCCTTCGAGCAGATCAGTCACCCGAAACTGATGCCGCTCGTGATCGGCGCGAAGACCGATGTCTACCCGGCGTTGCGCAGGTTCTTCGGCCCGCAGATGCCGACGACGCCCGCGCAGGCCGCCGCACTGGCGTCGTGAGGGGGAAACGATGAGCCTCGCAACCTCCGCGACGCGGATCGCCACGCGCGACGAACTGTCCGACGCCTGCGGGCAAATCTGGGATGTGGCGTGGGCGATGGGCCTGCGCCCCTTCCCGATGCACTATGAGATCGTGCCGTCCTCCATCCTCTACGAGTTCGGCGCCTATGGCCTGCCGGGCCGCTTCTCGCATTGGACGCACGGCAAGGCGTACCATCAGATGAAGACGATGTACGATTACGGCCTCTCGAAAATCTACGAACTCGTCATCAACACCAACCCGTGCTATGCCTTTCTGCTCGACACGAATGGCTTTGTCCAGAACAAGATGATCATCGCGCACGTCCTGGCGCACTCGGATTACTTCGCGAACAATGCCTACTACGCGCGCACCTCGCGGCGGATGCTCGAGTCGGTCTCGGTCAACGCGAACCGGCTGCGCCACTATGAATTTGAGCACGGCAAGGAGGCGGTCGAGATAGTCCTCGATACCGTGCTCGCGATTCAGGAGCACGTCGAGGCGGGCGCGACGACCTACAAGCGCCGCCCGCTCTACAACGACGATGGGCGACCGGAGCCGGTGCGGCGGTCGGATCAAAAGAAGGACGGGCCGTACGACGATGTCTGGAAACGAGACATACCCGACCCGCTGATCCCAGTTGCCGGACGGCCGATGGGCGATCCGGCGCGCGACCTGCTCCTCTTCATCTGCGAGCACGCGCCCGCACTGGAAGAATGGCAGCGCGACATCGTCCAGATCATCCGCCAGGAGATGCTCTATTTCCTGCCACAAATGCAGACGAAAATCTGCAACGAAGGCTGGGCATCGTACTGGCACGTCCGCATCATGCGCGACCTCGACCTGACCGATGACGAACTGATCGCCTTCGCCGACCTCCACTCCGGTGTCCTGCAACCGTCGCCGAAGCGGATCAATCCGTACTTCCTCGGCTACAAAATCCTCGAAGACATCGAGCGGCGCTTCTCGGACGGCGGCAAGGACCCCGACGCCGCGCGCGCAAAACTGTTCGAGGTGCGGGAGATCGAGAATGACGCCTCGCTGCTGCGCAATTATCTGACGCGCGAACTCTGCGACGATCTCGATTTGTATGTCTACGGCCAGCAAGGCGACGATGTCGTCGTCACCGAGAAGGACTGGGAGAAGGTCCGTGACCTGCTCGTCAACGAACTGACGACCTACGGCAAGCCGCTGATCGTCGCGGACGACGGCGATTATCGGGGTAACCGCGAATTGTATCTGCGCCATTCGTGGGAAGGACGCGACCTCGATCTGACCTACGCCGAGCGCGTGCTGGAATACGTTGGCAAACTCTGGGGCCGTACCGTCCACCTGGAGACGAATAACGGCGGCAATCAGGCCATCCTCTCGTGGGACGCGCAGGACGGCCACCGCCGCAAGACGTGATCCCCCGCGTAGGGGCGATTCGCGAATCGCCCCTACGGACGGCAAAGCCGACTGCTATGCCGCGTCTGTCGGGAACGAGCATTACCCTTCGCGCGCGTCCTGTGCGGCCTGCCACATCACATCGAGCGGTGCGGTCTGTCCTGTCCACGCTTCCCAAGCGAGCGCGCCTTGGTGGATGAGCATGCCGAGGCCGTCAATGGTGCGCAGATTCCGCGCGCGCGCGGCGCGAAGCAGCGCGGTCGGTCGGTAGATGAGGTCATAGACGACGGTGGACGGCGGCAGCCATGCCAGCATCTCAGCGGGAAGCGGTATTTCATCGCCATGCAGCCCGACCGATGTCGCGTTGATGAGCAGCGACGTAGCGGCAAGCGCCGCATGGAATTCGAGATGCCCAAACTCGGCGGTCATGGTGATGTCGGGATACTGGCGTTGAATTGCCGACGCGCGCTCCGCCGTGCGGTTGGCGATGGCGAGGTGTCTGACGCCCATCCCGGCGAGCGCGGCGGCGACTCCGCGCGCGGCCCCACCCGCGCCGAGCATCACAGCGCGCCTGCCCGCGACCGCGATGCCCTGCTCGCGCAGAGCGGCGGCGAAGCCCGGCACATCGGTGTTGAGGCCCGTCAGCCGCCCGCCATCGTTGACGATGGTATTGACCGCACCGAGCGCGCGGGCTTGGTCACTGAGTGCGTCGAGGAGCGGCAGCACGTCCTGCTTGTACGGTACCGTGACATTTGCGCCGTAGACATCGGTGGCGCGCAATGCCGCGACGGTGGCGGCGAGATCTTCGGGCGGCACATCGGCGAGCGCATACGTCGCATCCAGGCTGGCGGCATGGAATGCGGCATTGTGGAAGACCGGCGATAGACTATGGCCGAGTGGATGCCCAATGAGAAAGGCGCGCTTCGTCGTCACGCTCAGGGCTTCAGGTACTTGCGCTTGTTCGCCTCGTGTTCGGCATCCGTTTCGGCGAAGGCGTGCGTCCCCGATCCATCATTCTTGGCGACAAAGAAGAGATACTTCGTGTTCGACGGGGCGAGCGCGGCGATGATGGATTTCAGGCTCGGGCTGCAAATCGGCGTCGGTGGCAATGCGCCGCTCTTGTTTGACGGGTTTGGATAGGTGTTATAGGGGTTTTCGGTGTTCAAATCACTCTGGGTCAGGTCCTTTTTCCACCACTGGCCTTCATTGCCGACGGCATACTGCACCGTCGGGTCGGCCTGGAGCGGCAGCGGCGGCTTGAACTTCAAACGGTTGTAGTACACCGAGGCGATGTCCGACCTGTCCGTGTCGGAACCCGCCTCGCGCTCGACAATTGAGGCAATAATCAACGCCTGGTATGTATTCAAGCCATTCGGTCCGGCGCCGCGCACCGGGGCGGGCTGCGCATCGAGCGCCGCCTTCCACTGCGTCTGGAAGTTATCGAGCATCGTCTTGACCACCGCCGTCGCGCTCTCATCGAGCGTGAACTTGTAGGTGTCCGGGAAGAGATACCCTTCGAGACCGGCACCCGGCGGTCTATCCTTGAGGAAGTCGTAGTTCCAGGTCCCCGTCTTGGCCGCCGTGAGGAAATCCGCCGCCGCCGCGCCAAGCCCGGCTTCGCGCAGCATCGGCGGTATCTGCTCGATCCGCACGCCTTCGGGGATACGCACGCTCACTTCGTCCAGTACTGGCGTCGCCGTAGCAGCGACTTCGGTGCCAGAAATCCGATTCACGATCTGGCCGAGCGACATGCCTTTCTGGAGCGTGAATTGGCCTTCGTCGAAAAACTTCGCCTTTTGATTGGCGAAGACATAGACACGGAAGAGATTGACGTCGGAAATCAGCCCTTTGGCTTTCAAATCCTTGCCAATCGAGGCGACGGATTCATTCTTGGCGATGTTCACCGTCACGGATTGCCCCGTCGGTTTCGCGGCATTCGCTTTCGAGTAGTCATACGCGGCGCGTGCCCCGACGAGCGTCAGTCCCGCGAGCACGACGATCGCGCCGATCTTGATAGCCTGGATGAGAAAGCGCACGAGTACGAAACCTCCAAACAGCCCGAATCTTCGCGCCGCATGCCGCTGTGCGACCGCAACGATGATACGCATCCTAGCAAATCGCCGTATTAAGCGCAAAAAAGAGCCTGCCCCGACAGCACTATCGTGGATAGGCACGACAGCACCGTGTAGAGCAGGCGATCCGGGACGACTGGGGAACACCGGAAGGGAGAGGCAAACCCCAGTCGAGATCCGAGTTTGTCGGTAGCGGGAGGCGCTGCGACCACGCCACCTGCATCCCCACACTTGCATCATACCGGGCGTGGCCGCAGGGCACTATAGACAGTACGACGAATGTTTCGCACTGTATTCGTGCAACTGTACAACGTGCTGGGATCATTGGGCGCGCTACACTACGAGTGATGGCATTCCAGGTGTTTTCGTGCCGTGATCTTTCGATTTTCTGTGCGATTACACAATCGTCTGTCAGGTAGTAGCAGTAGTGGTGGTGATTATGGCCTCTCCGCTCACACCCGCATTTCTTGCCGTCCGCGATGTATGCCGACGCGACAGCAGCTTGCACGTCCGGCTCCCGGGTGCGGTCGAGCGCGCGACGATCAGCGACGCGACTGCGGTTGATATTTCGTACGCGATAACGATGAAGCCCCTACCGCCGCTCTTGCGCCCGTTGCACGGCGGCGAACTGATCCTAATGCCTCGACGGATTTGGCCCGACGTGGCGGGTTATGTTGGCAACATGATGGCGGACTTGGGGCGCAACGGCGTTTCCGCGATCGTCCTCGAACCGGATCATCCGCTGGCGGCGCACGCGATCGAGGAGAATATCGCCGTTATCCTTGCGGATGTGCCGGTTGACGCGTCCTTGGAAAGCCACCTCAACGCGCTGATCCAGACGCGCGGCAGTGACCTTTATCGCCTGACGACTGATCTCGACCGACGCCTCACCAGCATGAGCGCCAGCGCGGACGCGCTGCCCGCCTTGCTCGCAACAGCGGCGGAGGTATCGGGGCGCGGCGCGATCCTCACCGACATCGCCGGTTTGCCGATCGCCCTCGCGGGCAACATCATGCCGGGCTACGTGGATGAACTGGCACGGCAGGCCGCCCGCACGCACGGAAAAACGCTGATTGTCCAGGCGCCGGATGGCGACAGTCGTCTGGTCACGCCCGTCCGCACCGCCGAGGGAGTGCAGGGGTATCTTTCCCTGACGGCCGGGCGTGCGGCATTCACGGAAACCGACCGCCTGGTCGCCGAACGCACCGCGTATGCGTGCTCGTTCGCACTGATGCGCGTCGGCCCGGTGACGCCGGCGATCCGGCAACTCGGCCCGACACCGGCCGAAATGGAGCGGTCGCTCCGCAACCTCCTGCTCGGCAAACTGGAGACGGAATCGGCGGCGCTCGCGGAGTGCCGGGCGATTGGCCTCGACCCGCATCGCGGCGCCGCCGTGCTGCTCGCCGCGCCGCCGCCGGACGCGGAATCGCTCGGCGTGATCCGCACGGCGCTCGAAACCGCCGTCGCGGGCTGGCAACCGCGCGCCTTCGTAATGGAACTGGGCGAGGTGGGCGCGATCGCCGTGCTGTTCCCGGTGGTGGATGGCGAGGCGTCGCGCCGCAAGGCGGTCGAGGCGGGACGGCGGCTGGCCGGCGAGAGCGGGCTGACGGGGATCGCGGTCGGGATCAGCGACCGGCATACAGGCTGGCGGGGTATCGCGCAGGGGTTCCAGCAGGCATACTTCGCCTTGCGGCTCGGCGCGACTGCCGCCGTGCCGCAGTCGGTCGTGGATAGCGGCGCGGCGGGCGACCTCGGCATCTATCGCCTGCTCTACCCGCTCTGGCAAACGGACGAGATGAAGGCATTTTCGGACGAGGTGCTCGGCGGGTTATTGGCGTACGATGAGAAGCGCGGTGGCGGCCTCGTCCAGACGCTGGAGGCGTACCTGGATCTCGGCGGCGGGATGCAGGAGATCGCCGACCGGCTTTATATCCACCGCAACAGCCTCATCTACCGGCTCCGGCGAATCGAGGAGTTGACCGGGCGCTTGCTTGCGGACCCGCACGACCGTTTGCTGCTGCACCTCGCGCTCAAAGTGCGGCAGATGCCGGGCGCACCGCTGCTCCGCGCCGTGTGATGAATGCTTAGAAACGTTGGGGGGGGGGGCTTTAGCCCGCCACCACCAGCAAATAGGAGGAGATGACATGACCGTGACCAATGCGACGATCAGCACCGACGGCGCGAGCGACGCGTTCCGCGAAGGGGGCGACGTCACTCCGGCGGCGGTGTTGAGTCGGGCGCACGAGGCGAATGTCGAGTTCGTGGACTTGCAGTTCATTGATATCCTCGGCATGGTGAAAAGCGTGACCATCGCCGTCGAACAGTTGCCGACCGTTATTGCGCGCGGCATGTGGTTCGACGGCTCATCGCTGGAAGGCACGTCGCGCGTCGCGGAGCGGGACATGTACCTGATCCCCGACCTCGCGACCTTCGCGATCGTGCCGTGGACGGAAGCCGGGGCGGGCGGCGCGACAGCCCGCCTGCTCTGCGGCGTCCACCGCCCGGATGGCGAACCGTTCCTCGGCGACCCCCGCGCCGTCCTCACCCGCCAGTTGGAGCGGGCACGCTCGTTCGGCTACACCTACGCCGTCGCGCCCGAAGTCGAGTTCTTCCTGCTGCGGCGCGACGGCGACCGCATCCGCCCGCCGGAGGGGGACAGCGGCGGCTACTTCGATTCCGCCGGGGGGGTCGCCGCCGCCGTGCAGCGCGATGTCGTCCGGCTGATCCGCGAGATGGGCATCCGCACCGAGGCGTACCACCACGAAGTGTCGGTCGGTCAGTACGAGATTGATTTCCCCACCGACGGCGCCTTGCGCACGGCGGATGGCCTGATTACCTTCCGCACGGCGATGAAGGCGGTTGCGGCGCGGCGGGGTCTGCACGCCACCTTCATGCCGAAGCCAATTGCCGGACTCAATGGGTCGGGGATGCACATCCATCAACGCCTCGATCACCTCGATTCCGGCCTCAGCGCCTTCACCGACGATTCCGATCCGTATAGCCTGTCCGACACCGCGCGCGCCTTCATGGCCGGTCAGTTGGCGCACGCACGCGGCATGTCGGCAGTGTTGTCGCCGCTCGTCAACTCGTATCGCCGGTTCGTGCCGGGCCATGAAGCGCCAATCTTCCTGATCTGGGCGCGCGTCAATCACGAGGCGCTGATCCGCGTCCCGGCGGACACCGGGCCGCAGCACGCCGGCCAGATGGAACTACGCTGCCCCGATCCCGCCGCGAACCCGTATCTCGCCTTCGCCGTGATGCTCGCCGCCGGATTGGACGGCATCGAACGGAATCTCGCGCTCTCCGAACCCTCCGAGGAGAGCCTGTACAGCGTCTCGGACGAGGAGTTGCGCTCCCGCAATGTCGGCATGTTGCCGATGACGCTCGGCGAAGCGATCATCGAACTCGAACTCGATGGCGTGATCCGCGAGGCGCTCGGCGACCATATCTACGAGCGATACGTCGCGGCATTGCGCCAGCAGTGGCACGATTACCGCAAATGTATCAGCCAGTGGGAGGTAGATCACTACCTCGAAGCATATTGATACTGAACCGGGTTGTAATGGGCCGTCAGTGATTCAGCAGGATCAATAGGATCATCCACTTTTCGATGATCCTGATGATCCTGATGATCCTGTTGGATCCTGCTGAACCTCCTGACCCCACTCGCGATGGGCGATAGCGTGCAGGATCATAAGTCCAAGTCCAGCAGGTAATTCTCTGGATTGGGCAAAGCGCATAAACTGCTATGCTATATGGAGAGCGACCAGACGAAGAGATACTCCTGCTCACCATGATGAAGCGACCTTTGTCGCGGCGGGGCGGGTATTGTTTTCGTAACCCAGATTATGGTCGCAGGCATTGTGACGGGAAGAAAGGAGCACCGCATGACACCGGAGCACGTACAGGGGGCAGTGGACACGTACTTCGCTAGCCTCGGTTCATTGGATGTCACGGAATAGCTCGCAGCAGTTGCAACCGACGCGGTGATGCAGGACCCGGTAGGCACGCCTGTACTCACCACCCACGATGCCCGCCGGGAGTTTTACAACGGCATCGCCTCCCTCCTCACACACCTCTCCGTCGACCCCGATCAGACCTACATCAATGGCAATCAGGCTGCCGTGAAGTGGACGGGGCACGCCACATCGAACGGGGGCAAGGCGATCGAGTTCGATGGCATTGACGTGCTTGCGATTAACGATGCGGGCACGGTGCAAACCGTGATGGCGTATTGGGACGTCGGCATGATGCTGGCGCAGGTGTCGGGCTAATCACGCCACGCTCGCCCTAACTGGCTCGTGGTTCAGGCATGAGGAAGTCAACAGGATCATCAGGATCATCGAAAAGTGGATGATCCCGTTGATCCCGTTGATCCCGTTGATCCTGCTGACCCGCTATTCCGTCGAGATGGACGGGTCCACCTGCTGCGATTCGGGCACAACCTTGATGAAATCGTGCATCGGATCGGTACACATGCCGCGCACCCGATCCGCAGCCGCGTCCTGACCGCTGGTGACCAGTCGCTCTGCGTAGCGCGTCAGCAGGTCAACGACGGTGCAGGCATCGCCCTCGGTGAGGTCGGCCATCGTGATCTTCGCGCCCTTGGCCATGCGGCGGTCAATTGCCGCGCGGTCGAGGCCCATCGCCGGGACGAGATGCTGATAGACGACACCGCCGGTCATTCCGGCGCAGAGCCACGGGCCGGGGTCGCCGAGGACGACGGCGCGGCCATTGGTCATGTACTCGAAGGCGAATCCCTTGATGTTCGCGCGCGTCGCAATGCCGCCCCGGCTGTCGTCAATCGGTTCGGTGATCTCTCCGCCGATCACGACATCGGCGCCGGAAAGCCGAATGCCGGCGCGCGAGTCCGCGTTTCCCTGAACGAAGAAGGTGCCGCCCTGCGCGCCGTACGCGAACGACTTGCCCACGCTGCCATCCACGCGCTTGCCGTCCATGTTGGTGCCCTTCAGGATAGTGATCGCGCCACCGAATGCGCCCTTGCCGACGCCGTCCTGCGCGCCACCCTCGACGGTGAGATCCACACCGTCCACATTGAAGCAGGCGAAGCCGTTGCCGACGACCGAGCCGTCATCGAAGGTCAGGGTGGCGGTCGTCGGCAGTGTGTTCGGCTCGTACAGCCGGGCGCGGGTCATCTCGCCCGCGAGCACGGTGCCGACGACGCGGTGATCGGGGAGCACGGTCGGCTCCGCATACGCGACGCGCTGATCGCCGCGCGCCACATGGCGGGCGACCGTCGCGGCGACGTGCCGCGAGCGGTCAATGCGCAGGACGCGCAGCGTGCGGTCGGCGCCGATCTCCGTGAGCCATGCCGCCTGCTCCGCCGGGGCGAGCATTCGTGTGAGGTCCACGCGGTCGAGCATCCGTGCCTGCACGAGTAGGTCGGAGCGGCCAACGAGGTCCTGCGTCCGCGTGAAGCCTAGCGCCGCCGTCAGTTCCTTGATCTCCTCGCCGAGCGCGCCGAGGAAGCGGACGAGTTGCTGCACGGCCTCCTCGTAGACGCGCGGCACGAAGTGCTTGACGCCCTTCTTTTGCGCTTCCTCTTCCGAGTCCATCTGCGTGGCGATGCCGACGTGGCAGGTGTCGAGTTGGCAGCCGCGGCAGATCGTGCAGCCGATCGCGACCATCGGCAGCGTGCCGAAGCCGATGCGGTTCGCGCCGAGCAGCATCATCCGCACGACATCCGCGCCCGTCTTCATGCCGCCGTCCGCCCAGAGTTCGACCTGCTCCCGCAACCCGGCGGCGACGAGCGCGCGGTGCGCCTCGACGATGCCAATATCGGAGGGCAGGCCGACATGCTTCAGCGCGTGCGTCCGCGCCGCGCCCGTGCCGCCATCGTAGCCCGAGAGCGTGATGATGTCCGCGCCACTCTTGGCGACGCCGACCGCGATCGTGCCGATGCCGGGCACGACGGGCACCTTGACCGACACGCGCACATGCGGATTCGCCGTTTTCAGCTCGTCCACCAGTTGCGCGAGGTCCTCAATCGAGTAAATGTCGTGGTTGTTCGAGGGCGAGATGAGGTCCACGCCCGGTGTCGCGTTGCGCGCCCTGGCGACCTTCTCGGAGACCTTGGAGCCGGGCAGGTGGCCGCCCTCGCCGGGCTTCGCGCCCTGCCCGATTTTGATTTCGAGCAGGTTGGACGAGTTCGCCAGTTCGGCATTGACGCCGAAGCGCCCCGACGCGATCTGCTGGCCGCGCCACTGCGGGTACTTGCCGATCATGTCCTTGATTTCGCCGCCCTCGCCGTTGAGCGAGACGATATTGAGGCGCATCGCCGCCTCCGGGTACGCCCGGAAGGCCGTCTCGCCCTGCGAGCCGAACGACATGCTGCTGATCGCAATCGGATAATCATGCCCGCCGATCCCGGCGTCCACGGTCGTGGGGTCAATCCCGGTGGCGATTGTTCTGATAGCGTCGGCTTCCGCCCGCACCCCTACGCTACCGGGAAAGCGGAAATCGAGGAGGTGGCGCAGGCTGACCGGATTTTCGGTTTCGAGGGCCGTCACCTTCGCGCTGTAGTCGCGATATGATTCCAAACCCGCCGCGACGTTGCGGACGCTCTTCCAGACTTTCGGATAGAAGTGCGCGACGCGCGTCGGCTTCGCCACGAGCGTGCCCGCCGCGATCAGGACGCGTTCTTCCGCCAGCGCTTCCAGTTGCTCCCACGTCAGGCCACCCGTCGCACTGCCGCCGTAGTTCTCCGCGCCGAACATGCGCGCGACCTCGACGTGCAGGCCGACGGAGGCGAACAACCGGCTGTAGCCGCGCACCTCATGGATGCCGATCGTGCTGATAACCTTCTCGATCCCCTTGGTGAGCGCGGAGATCAGATTGGCGAGGCCATCCGGCGACGCCGCTTCCGCGATCTCCCACAGAAGATAGGGGCAGACGCCGTCCGCGCCCATGCCGAGTACGAGCATCAGATCGTGCAGCGTGCGGATGCCCGCCGCGCGCATCACCAGCCCGACGCCGCGCCGGAGCGCGTAGCCGTCCGGCCCGCCCGAGGAGCGACGAAGCGCCGTGTCCACCGCCGAAATCGCCAGCAGCGGATCAATCGGCCGGTTGCCGTGCGTCAGCGCGCCCTCGTCGTCGAGGACGATCAGCGGCGTGCCACCGTTCGCGGCCGCGACCGCTTCCTCACCGAGCCGGTGGAGCGCGCTGCGGAGCGACTCGCCCGGCCACTGCGCCATCGCGAGGACGGCGGGCCGCGTGTCGCCCTCGAAGGTCATGAAGTCTTCGAGCGTCCATGTCCCCATCTGGTGGGCGACGGCGCGATGATGCCGCAAGCGGGCAAGATCATCCCCGCCACCGGGTCGCAGTCCACCGGTGAACAGGGGAGTGATGAGTTCGGTGCAAGGCAGTTTCCGGTCGTGATCCGCGAGGCCAATCGGCGGGCGCGGGCCGAGCACGACGCGCGTCGAGAACTGCTCGATTTCGCGCTCGCGGTCAATCGCCGGGTTCGTGACGACCGCGACCGACTCCTTGAAGTAGTCGGCGAGGTTCTGCCGTTCCCGCGAGAGCGCGGCGAGCGGGCCGTCATAGCCGAGCGAGCCGATGCGCTCATTGCCGCTCTCGGCCATCGCCTCGGTCAGTTTCAACTCCTCGCTCTCGAACGCCCATGCCGCGATCAATCGAGAGGACTGAGGAAGAGAGGGCGATTCATCCTGCCCAGAGGGCGCCCGCGCCCCTACGCCCTGTTCGCTGCCCACCGGCTCCGGACTCTGGCAGACGAGGAAGCGGCGGTAACCGGTCGCGCTGATGCCGCGTGCCTGCGCCCGACGCATCACATCGCGCAGGATAGCGTCGTAGGTCTCGACGTGCGTGCCGACGCCGCGCGTCAGGACAATCGCCATCTTCTCACCCGGCGCGAGCGGCTTCGGGTCCTCATCCATCTCCGTGACGGGCACGACGCCCTTTTCCGAGGAGAAGACGATCCGATCCTTCGCGACGCAGAGCCAGAGCGGGCGGAGACCGAGCGCGTCCACCGTGCCGACGAGTTCGTCGCCGACGCGGATCGCCATCGCCGCCGGGCCTTGCGCGAACGGCCCCCACGCCTGCCGGAAATACATCAGCACGTCGGCCATCTCGTCGGGCACGCGCTTTATTTCGTTGACGATCGGCGGGAAGATCAGTTCCAGCGCCTCCCGCAGCGACAGGTCGTAGCGATGGATCATCCCTTCGAGGGTCCGGTTGACATCCTGCGAGTCGGACGCGCCGGGGACGAGCGGGATGTGCAGCATCTGCGACTCGGTGCGAAACTTGGAGATCGTGTTGATCTCGCCGTTGTGCCCCAGGAGCGAGAAGGGCTGCACGCGCTCAAACGCGGTCGTCGTGTTGGTGCTGTAGCGGTTGTGGCCGATGCTGATCGCGGAAACGAAGGCGGGATCGCCCAGGTCGGGGTAGTAGGCGGTCAGCACTTGCGCCGTGCCCCGCACTTTGTACACGACCGAGTCCGCGCTGAGTGAGACGGTGAGCGCGGCGGTGCGCGTCTCGATTGCCAACTGGAGGTCGAAGAGCAGCCGGTCCCGCGCCGCGTTGTCGCGGGTCGGCGTGCGGAAGGCGATCTGCCAGGTCGTGGGCTCTTCGCGCCGCCCGAGGCGACCGAGCGCGTCCGGCACGACCGCCATCGGCCGGCTGACGAGCAGTTCGCACCCCGCCTCGCGGATCACATCGTCCACGGTCGCCATGATGCGCTCCGCCTGCTCGCGGTCGGCGGGCGGCACGAAGAAATGACCGACCGCGAAGCGCGCATCGTGCGCGAGCGCCGGGTCGTCGCCCCTTGCGACGAGATCGCGTGCCCAGAGCGCGCGGGGAATGTCGGTCAGGATGCCGCAGCCGTCGCCCTCGCCGTCAATCTCGCCGGAGCGGTGGTGCATCGTCGCGAGTGCGTGCAGGACGCGCGTCACGTTATCGCGCGTCGGCGCGCCGTGCCGCTCGACTATCGCCACGAGGCCGCAGGCGTCGTGCTCGACGGGGCCGATGTATGTGCCGATGTCAATCGAGGGATCGAACTCCGAAATACTGGGTGCGAGATATGGTGCGCTGCGTACATCTGTCCGTTGCATGGCTGTACCCTCCCGAAGAACGAGATCGTTCGGTGCAGGGACGCCGGGCGTAACGCAAACAGCCCCCGTCCCCGCTGAGGGACGAGAGGCGGACAGCAGTCCAATCTCCCGCGGTACCACCCTCGTTGCCGCGCGTCTATCCCACGCGACCACTTACCGGCTGAGGGACGCGCAACGTGACAGCCAATCACCGGCGAACGATGCACTCGCACGCCGTGAGGCGCACGTCCCTTCCGTGCATTGTCGCCATCCGCTCCTGGGCTGCTTTCGATGGATCGTGCCCCGATTCCGGCCTTCCACCTGCCGCCGGATCGCTGGCGGGGAATACCCACCTACTGTTCCCACTCAACGCGGGTTGCGTCGTTTGTGTGCCCGATTTCGCACGGGTGTGTGAAAACGGTAACGAAGGAATATCACCGTTTGGTGATACCTGTCAATCCGATCAGATGAAGTCCGTACGTCTGCATAGTGTGCAAACAGGCTGCTTGGGCGGTTGCACAGGCAAGGAAACCTCACCCCCGGCCCCTCTCACTGCCCAGAGGGCGCCCGCGATGGAGAGGGGCCGGGGGTGAGGTTCTTTAGAAGCGGTTCCAGAGATACTGGTTCGACACATCGTGGTGGAACTGAATCTCCGATGGCTTGATCAACGTACCGAGCTTGCGTGGGCAACGATCGGCCGATGCCTGCTTCAAATCAACGTACTTATCGCGCACCTCGGCCCCGAGAGCCTCAGCGACCCAGTCACTGCCCCGCATCGCATCAATCGCGTCGTAGATATTGTCGGGTAGGATCGCTTCCCGCGTCCGAGCGTCCGGGGCGAGGGGGCCGTCCAGGCCAGTCCGCATGACCGAATAGATCGCGAGGTAGGGGTTCGCGTCGGGTGCGATCGAGCGCACCTCGATGCGAGCCGAGTTCTTGTTGCCGATCGGGATGCGCACCATCGCGCCGCGGTCAATCGGCGAGGCCTTAATCTGGTTCGGTGCCTCGAAATGTGGGTCGAGCCGCCGGTAGGCGTTGACGCTCGAATTGTAGACCAGACAGAGGTCGAGCGCATTGGTTAGGACGCGGTCAACGAACTGCCAGGCGAAGTCCGAGAGGCTCTCCTGGCCATTGGCGTCGTAGAAAATATTGGCGCCGTCGCGGCCGATCGAGATGTTGGTGTGCATGCCATTCCCGTTCACACCGGTGACGGGCTTGGGCAGGAAGCTCGCGGTCATATCGAGTTTGTTCGCCACCTGGCGGCAGATCAGCTTGTAGAGCATCACCTGGTCCGCGCCGATCGTCGCCTCGACGTAGCCGTAGTTCATCTCGAATTGCGAGGGAGCAACCTCGGGGTGATCCTTCTCGTTGGCGAAGCCCAGCGCGCGTTGCGCTTCCGCGGCAGCATCAATGAATGCCCGCAGGGGATCGCCCGGCAGCGAGTGGTAATAACCGCTGGTACTGATGAACTCGAACTGATCGGTCTCGATGTAGTGCTGCTCGGCGTGCTGCCCCTTAACGAGGATTCCCTCGATCTCGTTCGCGATGTAGCAGCTCAAGCCGTCGTTCTTGAGTTTCGCGGCGGTGTAGTCCTTCAGCCTGGCACGGAGGTCGGATCGGTAGGGGCTGCCATCTCGCTCCTGTACCTCACCAAAGACGAGCACCTTGCCCGGCCCGAAGATATCCGACGGGAGCCAGTAGAACGCCGACCAATCGATCCCCAGGCGGAGGTCCGATTCATGCTGTGCGGTGAAGCCGCGGATCGAGGAGCCGTCGAAGGTGAGGTTATCGGCCGATTTGAGCAGGAACTTCTTGTCGTAGTCGAGCATGTGCAACCGGCCTTCGAGGTCGGTGAAGCAGACGGTGACGGCCTTGATCCGCTTTTCATCGGTGAGGTAGCGCATGCGCTCCTCGCGAATCTTGTCCGGGTCGGTCCGCGCGGCACGCTCGGCCTTTGCCTGGAGATTGAGTTCCTCCAGCTCGTCATAGGGAATTTCCAGAAATTCGCGCAGGTTCCCGCTCACGCTGTCTCCTTCCCTGGCCGTCATGCCAGGACGCATTTTACTTGGGCATCTGCACCGGTGTGTGCGAACGCCCCGGCTACCGCAGCCCCTTCTATGCTACACTCTACCACCGGCGCACGCCGAAATCGCCCATGTAACGAGCATACCGATCGAACCATGCCCGATTCTACGTACGATCCGCCGAACACTTTGATGGCTTTCTGTGCATTCGCACAGCAATAGGTGTGAGCGAGCGAATGTCTCGTCAAGATGCCGCGAAAAGTGAGAAACAACCGCTGATTGCGGTGCTCGGCCCGACGGCTTCAGGTAAATCGGGGCTTGCTCTCAATCTGGCGGAAGCGTTCTCCGGCGAGATCATCTCGGCGGATTCGCGGCTGCTCTATCGCGGCATGGACATCGGCACGGCGAAGCCGACGCCCGCTGACCGCGCGCGCGTCCCGCACCACCTCATTGATGTAACGACCCCGGACGTGTCCTATGACCTCGCCCGGTGGAAGGGTGCGGCGGCTCGGATCATCGCGGAGATTCGCGAGCGCGGCCATCTGCCGTTCCTCGCCGGTGGTACGGCGCAATGGACGACCGCACTCCTCGATGGCTGGGAGCCGCCATCCGTCGCGCCCGATCCGCACTTTCGGGCGGCGATGGAGGAACGCGCGCGGAGCGAGGGCATCGCACCGCTTCTCGCGGAGTTGGCGAACGACGATCCCGAAGCGGCCGCTCGCACCGGCCCGAATCTCCGCCGCATCATCCGCGCGCTCGAAGTGATCCGCGCGACGGGCCAACCATTCAGTGCGCAGCGTCGGCGTACCGTGCAGCCCTACCATGATCTCCGCATCGGCTTGTCGCTGCCACGTAATGTGTTACATGCCCGCATTGACGCGCGCGTGGAGGCGATGATTACCGCCGGTCTCGTTGCGGAAGTGCGCGCCTTGCTCGATGCCGGGTACGATCCCGCGCTGCCCGCCATGTCCGGCATCGGCTATCGCCAGGTGGTGGAATACCTGAGTGGGGATACGACGTTAAACATACTGTGCGAACGCATCACGCAGGCGACCCATCGCTACGCGCGGCATCAGATGACCTGGCTGCGGCGCGATACGACGATTGTCTGGCTGGATGCACAAAACGGCGACCGATTGCTAACGGAAGCGACTGCGGTCGTGCGGCGTTTCCTGCTATACTGACCGATCACCGACAGAAACGCGCGCCGAGCGGCGCCGCGATGTGTCATCAGGAGGGTACCCCGATTCCCACGACATTGCATCCGACGAACCCACCGATTGAGCGCGCGATGCTCGCCGCCGTGCGGTGGAACGAAAATGGTTGGACGACCGACGACTCGCTCGAAGAGTTGGCGCGGCTGGCGGAATCCGCCGACCTCGAAGTGGTCGGCTCGGTCACGCAGAACCTTTCGCGGCCGAACCCAACCTCGTATCTCGGTAAGGGCAAGGTGCAGGAAGTCAAGGCGGCGCGCGAAGACCTCCAGTACGACGTGCTCGTCGTGGATGAGGAATTGTCGCCGAGCCAGTTGCGCAACCTCGAAGAGACGCTCGATGTCAAGGTGATTGATCGCACCGCCCTGATCCTCGATATCTTCGCCCGCCGCGCCCAGACCCACGAGGGGCGTTTGCAGGTCGAACTCGCGCAACTTGAATACCGCATGAACCGTTTCACGCGGATGTGGACGCATCTTTCGCGCCAGACGATGGGCGGCGTCGGCCTCCGTGGCCCCGGCGAAACGCAGTTGGAAGTAGACCGCCGCCGCGCCCAGGAGCGCGTGACGCTGCTGAAGGACGAATTGGCCGAGGTGCACGAGCACCGCGAGCAGTACCGGCAGAAGCGGCGGAAGTCCGGCGTGCCGATCGTCGCGCTCGTCGGCTACACGAACGCGGGCAAGTCCACGCTGCTGAACCGGCTGACCGATGCCGACGTGCTGGCAGAAAACAAACTGTTCGCGACGCTCGATCCGACAACGCGCAAGATCACCTTGCCGAGCGGCCGGGAGGCGCTGATGACCGACACGGTCGGATTCATCAATCAACTGCCGACCCAACTCGTCGCCGCCTTCCGCGCCACGTTGGAGGAGATCAGCGAGGCGGACGTGCTCGTCCATGTCGTGGACCTCACGCATCCGAACGCGGAGGAGCAGGCCGCGACGGTGCGGAAGGTGCTCGGCGAACTGAAAGTGGGCGACAAGCCGACCGTTGTCGCGCTCAATAAAGTGGACGCGCTCGGCGGTGATGTCCCGGCGGACATTCGCGAGGGGCTGGAACTGCCCGAAGCGTACGTCCCGGTTTCCGCCGTGACGGGTCAGGGGATGGACGAACTGCTCGCGCGCGTCGAATCGGCCCTGACGGACACGATGGCCGAAGTGCGCGTCTGCATCCCCTACGATCACTCTGCCCTCGTCGAGCGATTCCATCGTAGCGGGCGCGTCGCATCGGTGGAATACAGCGAGCGGGGGATCACGATGCAGGGCCTGCTCCCGCAGCGCGACGCCGCAAAACTCGCGCCATACCGCATCGCCAAACCGATGTAGGCAAACGGGAACGAACCGCCAAGACGCCACGGACGCCAAGAGATAAAAAGAAGAAAGAAAAAGATTTCTTCTCTTTCCCTCTTGGCGTCCGTGGCGTCTTGGCGGCTCAAGAGTAATCTCGATCATTTCTGGTGTCGGTCGAATCGGCTATACTCGCGCACACGATGAGGTCGGTCGGATCGAAAGGGTGTATCGGGATGGCGAGTGACGATGCGACGGGCGCGCGACTGAGCGAACTGATCCAGCAACTGCGGGATATTGGCGGCATTGATCTCGCCGCCGTCGTTGGGAACGACGGGTTGCTGCTCGCGAGTAGCGCGGCAGAGGGGATAGATGCTGAGGCGGTGGGCGCGGTCGGTGCGAGCGGCCTGCTTGTCGCGGAGGCATTGGGCCGCGAACTCGAACGCGGCGGCATCACCCAGACGACGCTCGAATACGAGAACGGTCTCGTGCTGCTCACGCCGCTCGACCCCGATGTTGCGTTGCTCGTCCTCGCGCGGCCGGACGCCAACCTCGGGCGGCTGCGCCTCCTGACCCGTCGGGCGCGCGGCGAACTGCTCCGTGCTGTTAGCGCCTACGTGCTCTGGCCCGGCACGGTCGAGGGCAGCGACCACCAAACGCAGCCGCATGAAGCGCCGCAATCCCACGATGAGTAAACTGGATCGGACGGAGAGCGCGTACACCCGCGCCGGTGTTGACATAGACGCCAAAGCGAATGCGCTCGCCTCACTCCGGTCACGCATCCGCGCGACGCATGGGCCGAATGTGCTGGCGGACATCGGCCATTTCGGCGGTGTCTACGCGTTGCCCGGCGTGGGGGAGATCGCACTCGTCGCCTCGATAGACGGCGTCGGGACGAAACTGAAGCTCGCCATCGCCCTCGGCACGCCGGAAGCGCACGCGGGTATCGGGCGCGACATCGTCCACCACTGCGTCAACGACATCCTTTGCTGCGGCGCGCGCCCGATCTTTTTCCTCGATTATCTCGCCGTCGGTGCGAGCGATCCGGCGACGATCGCGGCGGTCGTTGGCGGCGTGGCGGATGCATGCCTGGCGCACACTATGGCGCTGCTCGGCGGCGAGACCGCCGAGCTGCCCGGCATCTACGCGGCGGGCGATTACGACCTCGCGGGCTGCATTATCGGGAGCGTGTCGCGCGGCGCGATCCTTGATGGGAGCAAGGTGCAGGCGGGCGATTTGCTGCTCGGCCTGCCAGCGGCGGGGTTGCACACGAACGGCTATTCGCTCGCCCGCCGTGCGTTTGGCCTCGATGGTCCGCCCGAGGAAGTGCGCGAGCGGCTGGCAGCGACCCCGAAAGGGTTGAGTACGTCGCTGGGTGCATTATTGTTGGCCGAGCATCGCTCGTATGCCGCCGCGCTTCTGCCCGCGCTTGATGTGGGGCTGATCCATGCGCTCGCGCACATCACGGGCGGCGGCCTCGTGGATAATGTGCCGCGTATCCTGCCCGCGCACCTCGCCGCGCATATTGAGCCGTCGCGCTGGGTGATCCCGCCGCTCTTCGCCGTGATCCAGGCTGGTGCGCAGGTCGCCGACGCCGAGATGTACCGTGTCTTCAATATGGGCATCGGCATGGTCGCGGTCGTTTCGCCCGATCTCGATCATCTGACCGCCGTCCGGGCGATTGTCCCGGATGCTGAGGTCGTCGGAGAAATCGTACCGCGCGGGGACGGCGCCCCGATGCGGATTGCCGGGATCGTTTAGCGGGCACGTGCCCGGTACGCTACGAGCACGCCATCGGTCCAAATCGGTGCATGCGCGTCGAAGGCGTCGGACACCGGCTCCGTAGCGCCAAAAATGCCGTAGTCGAATGGTTCGTTGGCGTTTGGCGGCGCGGGTTCGCTCGTCCAACCCGTTTCGAGGACACCGCGAATGTGGCGGTCTCGTAAGACATGGGCGACGAGCGCACGGTCGAGATACGTTGCGTCGTCCCGCACGGCGCTGGAAAGAAAGATGGACGCGGTTGCCGGGATCGCATCGTGCAGGGCCGCGAAAGAACCGCGTCCTGAGGCGACGCGCAAGACAACCGCGTCCGGTAGTGTCACGGCTGGCGCGAGTTCCGGCGCGATAGCGGCGATGCGGGTCGTCATCTCTTCCCATGCCGCATCGTTGTACGAAGCGCGCGTCAGGACGACGAGATTGACGCCCAATGCATCAAGCGTTGCGACGCTGGTGGGTGAAGGGAAATCACTCAGTTTCGCGAACAAGGCGCGGGAGGCGGGGGGTAGGATCTCCGCGTCGCCATTGATGAAGCGGTGGCGGTTGGTCGTCGCGAGCGCCATTGTCACGGGCGCGCGGAGATCGGGCAGCACCGCGACAATCCCCGGCGGTTCCTGCCGTAACCAGCCGACGAGCGATGATTGATTAGTGTCCAACTGCGGCACAGACACGGTGTGGAGCGGGGCGATCGCGTATTCCAGGCAGAGCGCGAGACCGACGATGATTGCCGTCGCGCTGGCAACCGCGCGCCGCGCCGTGCGAAAGCGTATCCATGCAGCGAGGTAGTGCCAGCCAAATGCGGCGAGGAGCGCGACGCCGAGCATCGCGATCGGCGCGGCGCGCACGGGCGCACGTAAGGCGTCGCCTCCCGGTACGAACCAGTACAGGAGGGCGTAGGGGAGCGGCAGATGGCCGATGTCTCGCCGCGCCAGATGCAGCGTCGGCCCGAGGGTGAGCACGAAGCCGCACCCCACGAGCGCGAGCGCGAACCAGCGCAGGCGATCTTTTCGCCGCCTCGCAAGCCCGACAACGGCAAGAAGAAGGGCAACACCGCCGGGGAAGAGATACATTTCCGTGGACCACGTCCATGCGTGCGCGCGAACGAGCCGACCGTACAGGAGGCTGTTCGGCGTCGCCGCGAGCCACGTCTGCGGGCGGGCGGACCAATACTCGACTTCGCGGAGGGGCCGGGCGAACGCTTCGCGGTCGGCAACGTGCATGAAGGGGGAAACGACGGGAACGAGCGCGGCGAATGCCACCGCAAGTCCGATGGCGATGCGCCTGATTGCTACGAACGATAGGAGATGCCGATTCGTGGCGAGCACATATCCCGCGTAGATGACACAAATAAGTGCAGACCAGTATGCGTAATAACCGGCCGAGATCGCTTGGAGGAAAACGGTGGCGGCAAAAAGCATTGCATCTCGCCATCGCCGATGCCGGAACGCACGGTCGAGAAAAAGCAGTTCGAGCGGTAACCATTGCACCGACAGCAGCCCCGCATGGTCGAGTTGCGCGAAGTGATAGGGAGCGAGGGTGAAGATCACACCCGCGATCACTCCGCCGCCACTACTACGAAGGAAATGCCACGCGAGGCAGTACATGAAGAAGCCGCACAGCGTCATGGTGAGGAGCAGCGTCGCATTGTACGCGAGCAGCGCGTTCCGCGTTGCCGCGTAGATTGGCCCGGCGATCAGCGATTCGCCGAGCGTTAATTCGTCGCGGGCGAAGACCTTTGAGGCAGGATACAGGATGTTCGTTTCCCAGAACGGCGCGTCCCGGTGCATGAGCCATTGCGCGGGCCAGACAATTCGCCATGCCGTCGTCAGCGGATCGCCGGGGCCGGTGATGTGATCGCCCATCTGCCACGGCAACGGTCGCAGCCAGACGACCGCGAGAGCGAAAAAGAGCGCGAGAACCGCCGCGTGCCGCACGCCCGGTCGCTTCACCATTCTTTGCCATCGTTGGAGCGGGAGGCGCTCTTTTTCGTGGGATAGCGCACTGTTCACGCGGCCAGTATACCGGGTCCTCTTGTTGCGCTGTATCGGAACGTGTATAGTCGGCCTCAGTCGAATGATGACTGCGCGCGGCGGCGACTGGCGAAAAACGTGGGTGACCACGGGGGAGCCGCCGCGCGGGATTGAAGGCCGTTCGCCTGGGCCGCGTCATCCCCGACGTGCCCGGCGGCATTGGACAGGAACCCGCACGGCACAATTTCGGAGTGATGGCGTCATTCTCCGCGAAAGCGAGGAACGACGATGCGGGCAATTCTCAGCGTTTGGGACAAGACAGATTTGGCGGCGTTCGCACGGGGTCTGGTGGACCTCGGCTGGGAACTCGTTTCGACGGGCAACACCGAGCGCGCGCTCGCGGAGGCCGGGATTCCCGTTACGGGCATTGCCGATGTGACGCAGTTTCCGGAGATCCTCGGCGGGCGCGTCAAGACGCTCCACCCTGCTGTGCATGGCGGTATCCTTGCGCGGCGCGATAACGCCGATGATATGGCGACGCTCGCGGAACACGGAATTACCGCCGTTGATATGGTCGTGTCGAATCTCTATCCCTTCGCCGCGACGGTCGCCGATCCGTCCATCGCGGCAGCCGAGGCGTTGGAGAAGATTGACATCGGCGGCCCGACGCTCGTCCGCGCGGCGGCGAAGAATTACCTATCCGTCCTCGTCGTCACCGAATCGAGCGATTATGGCCGCGTGCTGTCGCTGCTGCACGCCGGTGGTGTGCCGTCGGAGGAGCGGCGCGCCCTCGCCGCGAAGGCATTCGCGCACGTTGCGGCGTACGACACGACGATTGCGGCGTACTTGCGTGCCGACGATGGTGCGCCGAATGCGACCTTTCCCGCCGAGTTCAGTATCGCGGGCGCGCTGCACCAGCCAATGCGGTATGGCGAGAATCCGCACCAGGCCGCCGCGCTCTACCGCGCCTACGAACCGGGGCGGGCGGCGCGCGGTCTGCTCGGTGCGACGCAACTGGCGGGCAAGGAACTTTCCTACAACAATATCCTCGATGCCGACGCCGCATGGTCGGCGGCGTGCGACTTCCTCGGTTGGGAGCAACCGACGTGCGTGATCGTTAAGCACAACATCCCATGCGGTATCGCGCTCGGCGACGATCCAGAGGCGGCGTTTCGGCGTGCCTATGCCTCCGACCCGCTCTCCGCGTTCGGTGGCGTGATTGCACTGACGATGCCCGCGACAGCCGCCGTTGCGGAAGCGATCGCGGAACTCTTCGTCGAGGTCGTCCTCGCGCCGTCGTTCGACGACGAGGCGCGCGCGGCATTCGCGCGGCGGAAGAATGTTCGCCTGCTCGCGATGGGCACGCCCGCCGCCGCGCCCGACGGATGGGAAGTGCGCTCGGTGCAGGGCGGCTTCCTGCTGCAAACACAGGATGCGGTGATAGATGATCCGACAACCTGGAAGATCGTCTCGCAGCGGCAGCCATCGGACACGGAACTGCGCGATCTACGTTTCGCCTGGCGTGCGGCGCGGCATGTGAAGTCAAACAGCATCGTCCTCGTGCGGGATGGCGCGACGGTCGGGATCGGGGGCGGCCAGCCGAGCCGAATTGACGCCGCGAAAATCGCCCTCGCGAAGGCGGGTGACCGCGCGCGGGGCAGCGTGATGGCGTCCGATGCGTTCTTTCCGTTCGCGGACACGGTGGAACTCTGTGTCGCGATGGGTATAACGGCCATTGCCCAACCCGGCGGCTCCGTCCGCGATGCGGAAAGCGTCGCCGCCGCCGATGCCGGCAACGCCGCGATGGTCGTCACTGGTCGTCGTCACTTCCGTCATTAGCGTTTCGATTGATTTCCTCTACGGGCGTTGGTGATACATGCGGACGATGTTGTCTTGCCAGACGATGTCCGCGTTCGCGAAGCCGAACGTGGCGGGATCTTCGTGCAGGAAAAAGAGGCCATAGTCGTACCGCGCGCTGTCGTCGGGATCGTCCCGGTAGTTCTGGCCGAAATTTACGCGTAGGCGGGCATAGAGCGGATGATCGCGCAAGAGATAGCCGAGCATCCCCATGTAGGCGCCGGTGCCCATCGGGTCGTTGCGCGAAAGGCGCACTGATGCGCCCGGCGCGACGATATCCGGCAGTTCGGCGAACTTGGCCGATCGTGAAACCGTGTAGACGCTCGTTTCGCCAAATTGCACGGACCGCGACAATTCATCGGGGATTCCGTCGAGACGCGCAGCAAGTGCGGCGCGCGCAGCGCCGGGGAATTGGTCGAAGTGCACGACGACATGGGTGATTCCCAAGCCTTGCAGCAACGCGACTGATCGTTCCGACGGAAAGCGTTGCAGATCGAACGCTAGCGCCTTATATCCCTTTGGAAGCACATTCGCGTTGCCGTTGACAATCGGGTGACGATGGACGAGTGCGTAATATTGCTCGCGAACCGCGATTGCCTGCTCCCGCTCGTGGTCGGGGATGACAAGCGGCAGCTCGATCACCCGTGCGTCCGGTTGATCGGCCAGCCAGTGATACACGGCGGGGATCGTTTCGCCGCTTTCCAGCGGGACAACCGGCAGCGGATGGTTCGCATACTCGGCCCCGAAACCGGCGAGCAATGTAGCCGCCACCGCGATTGGGGCCGCACGAGCCGTGTTGATCCGCGGCAGCCGGAATGCTCCGGAGCGGGCGAAGAGCGCGGTCGCTCCTGTTGCCGCCAACCCCGCGATGCCGAGGAGGAAAAGCGTCCCGAAACGCGCGGGGACGCGCATCGAGGCGAAACCGGGCAGATGCCAATAGAAGAGGTCGTACGGTAGGTGGCGTAACAGTAATGACTTGCTGTCCGGCGTCAAACGCAGTTCCGGCCCGACCGCGAACGCGGCGCTGACCCCGACAAGGAGCGCGAGAAACTGCTCCCACGGTCGCCGTCGACCGATCCAGAATCCGAACCCCGCGAGCAGGAGCGCGAGGAGGCCGGGAAACATGTTGCGCTCGAAGGTGTACGTGCCGTGCGTGCGGAGTGGGGTGGTGATGCCGCCCCAGAAGCGGTTGCGACCATCCACCGTGAAGAAGTTCGCCACGGTCGCTGCGTAATAGGTCGTTTGCCCAAACGTCCGCTCGACGCCGTATTCGTTTTGCACGCGCCGGTAGCCGATGGCAATGGGAAGAATAATGACGAACGCCAGCGCGCCCGCCGTTGCGAAATGCAGCCAAACATTCCGGTGCCGCGTCTCTGGCCGCTTGATGTATGCCATGGCGAGAAAGAGCGGCACGAGGACGAGCAGATAGATCGCGTAGTAGTGAGACGAGATCGCCTGCATCACCACGCATGCCGCCAGTGCCAGGGTATCCCGGATGCGAGGCGCGACGACGATCCGGTCGCACAGGAGCAGGATCAAGGGGAACCATTGCGCGGAAAGCAGACCGATATGGCCGATCCGGTCGAGGTGCATCGGCGCGAACGCGTAGATTACCCCTGCAATGAATGCCGCGACCGGCACTGCGCCAAACCGACGGGCGAGTGCATACATGGCCACGGCGCTCATCATCAGGGAAAGGAGCACCGCGACATTATAGATCGCGAGCGGCGCGATGTGCAGGAGCGCCAGCGGCAACGTCAGGACTGCCGATCCGAGGACGAGTTCATCGAATAAATAGGAGTCGGCGAAAGGGTAGAACGTGTTGCCAGTGAAAAGATGGAGCGGATTATGGAGCAGGCGATAATGTCCCCAGCCGATACGCCAGATGCTGTCTACCGGATCAATTGACGAGGTGACGCCGCTATTGAGATGTGTCGCAAGCGGCCACGTCAGCGCGACAGCGATCAGCAGGTAAGAGAGCGTGATGACCGATGCACGCGGAAAACGCGACAACCAAGCCGCCGGAACAATTCCGTCCCCGCGTCGTGCTGCCAAACCTCGGCTGTGCATCCGCCAAATCAACACCTTTGTAGTATACCGCGCATTGTGCGCACAGCAAAAAGATGTACGCCGTATGTGGATGTGTCAGCGGGCGGCGACGTACTGCTTGAGCGCTGCCAGTTCTTCGGTAGCGCTCGGCGTGCGCGTCGGGCCGCGACCATCGAGGTCGCGATAGCGGTCGGCAATGGCCGCGCGCAGATCGTCGAGCGCGTCTTCCGGCGACTGGCCCATCGTGCGCAAGCCGACCGCCGGGGCGCTGATCGTCACGTATTCGTCGCGCCACTCGGCGACGATCGGCAACGGCTGGGTCAGCGTCAAGCCATCATCGAGGTCGCCGGTCAGCGTCAGTGCCTGGTGACTCATGGGTGGACCTCCACCAGCCGCGCGCCGACGAACTGACGGCCCGCTTCCGCCGCCGCCGCGTAGACCTCGCGAAACGGAACCTCCGCCGCGCGCGCAATCGCCGCGATCTGCTCGTATTCCGGTACGGCATCGAGAACCGCGCCCTCCCATTCCTTGATCTTGACGCGCACCGGCCCCCACTGCGTCACGACTGTTTCCCATCGCCGGTTCGCCTTTTCGCGGATAATCGGCGTCGCGCGGACACCGAATGTCGTCGTCTCGCGCAGCAGCGTCGTCGTTACCGCGAGCCGGTCCGCATCCGCACAGATCGCGGAAAGTTGCACGGCGGGGCGGCTCTTTTTCATCGTGATCGGCGTGAACCACGCATCGAGCGCACCTGCCGCGAAAAGCCGCTCCAATGCGTAGGCGAGCGCTTCGGGCGTCATATCGTCAATGTTTGCGGAGAGGAGGATCTCGTTCTCCGTCGTGCTTGTGCCGTCATCGGTCTGATATGTTTCGTGCACAACCGGCGTGGCCACGAATGGCACGTCGCCGCGATGTGTCGAGACCGTTGCACCGAGCCAGATGCGCAGGCAATTCGGCCACGGCATGCGGCGCGTGCCAAAGCCGTATCCGACCGCCTGGATGGTCATTGGTGGCCGCTCGAATCCCTCGGCGAGCGCGGTGACAATCGCCGCGCCCGTTGGAGTGACAGTCTCCTTGTCGGTTTCGAGCGGCACAGTCGGGGCATTGACGCGCGCGAGGAGCGCGAGCGTCGCGGGGGCGGGAACGGGGATTAGCCCATGCTGCGATTGTGTCCAGCCGTGCCCCTGGGCGAATGGTGACGCGTAGATCGCCTCGATACCGAGCAGATCGAGCGCGACGGCCGCCCCGACGATGTCCACGATACTGTCCAACGCGCCGACTTCATGGAAATGCACATCATCCACGGCCACACCATGCACGGACGCCTCCGCGACCGCCAGCGCACCGAAAATGCGCAGCGACAGCTCCTTCGCGCGCTCGGTCAGTCCCGATCCTTCGATGATCGAGCGGATTGTCCGCCAATCGCGCTGCGGTTGGTCAGCCTCGACATCCACAATAACACGCGTCCCGCCGAGGCTGTGTTGGCTGGCCGGTTCGGTGCGGAGCGTGTAGCCGGAAAGGCCGAGCGGCGCGAGGCCGTAGGTCAGATCGTCGAGCGACAGGCCGGCGTGGATGAAGGCGGCGAGAGTCATATCGCCGCTGATGCCGGCGGGCATATCGAAATAGGCGATCCGCGTCATGCCGCCTCCGTCGTGTTTGTCGTCGCCGTCACATCAGCGCGCAACTGACCGCACCCGGCCGCGATGTCGGTGCCGCGCGAATAGCGGACGCTGGCCGGGAGGCCGCGCGCGACGAGCATCGCTGCGAATGCCTCGGCGCTTTCACGGGTTGGCCGGGTGAGTAGTGAACCATCCGGCCCGACCGCCTCAGCGACCGGGTTCAGCGGGATGAGATTGACGTGGCAGAGAATCCCGCGCAGGAGGGCGGAAAGCTCGTTCGCGACTTTGCCGGTGTCGTTCACCCCGGCGATCAGCGCGTACTCGAAGGAGACGCGGCGGTGCGTCTTGGCGGTGTAATAGCGCACGGCGTCCAGCAGTTCGGCAATCGGGTAGTGCGCATTCACTGGCATCAGCGCGGAGCGCGCCTCGTCGGTCGTTTGATGCAAGGAGACGGCGAGGTTGATCTGCCACGGCTCGTCGGCGAGGCGGCGGATGCGCGGCGCAAGCCCGACGGTGCTGACCGTCATCCGGCGCGCGCCGAACTTCATGCACTGTGGCTCGTTGAGGATCGCGATTGATCGCATCACCTGATCGTAGTTCGCCAGCGGCTCGCCCATCCCCATGTAGACGATGTTCGTCAGCGGCTTGCCCGCTTCGCCGCTGAGGCGGGCGAGCGCGACGACCTGCGCGACGATTTCGCCCGCCGACAGATTGCGCGACAAGCCTATCTTGCCCGTCGCGCAGAAGGTGCAGCCATAGCCGCACCCTACCTGTGACGAGATGCACGCGGTCGAACGCTCCCGGTAGTGCATCAGGACGCCCTCGATCAGGCAATCGTCCGGGGTACGAAACAGCAGTTTCGTCGTCCGGTCATCGCCGCTCGTCACGCGGGTCACTTCGTGCAGGATAGTGAGGGGCAATTCCGCGTCAATCACCGCGCCGAGCGCCTTCGGGACGCCGGGAATTGTCGCCGCAGCCGTAGCGAACCGTCCATATACGCCGGTGTACAGTTGCGCGGCGCGGAATGTGGGCTGATCGTGCGTCGCCAGCCATGCCTCCAGGTCTTCCGGCAATAGGTCATAGAAGGAGACCCGCGCGCCGGATGGCACGGCGGGGAGCGTCATACTCGTTGGTGTTTCACCCGTCATCTGTCCTCACACAACGCGACCGGCCCCGAGGGACCGGTCGCAATTCGTCCGAATCGCCAACCTTGGGCCAAGCGTGCTAGTCGCGCCGACCGCCGCCCATGCCCGAAACGAGCATGATGTAGTAGAGCAGTTGCAGGATCGCGCCCGCCGCCGCCGCGAGATAGGTGAGCGCCGCCGCGTCGAGGACGCTCTTCGCCTCGCCGTACTCGCTGCGCGAAACGAGGCCGTTGCTCGCCAGCATTTTCATCGCCCGGTTCGAGGCGTCGAACTCTACCGGTAAGGTAACGAGCGCGAAGACCGTGCCGAGCGAGAAAAGGGCAACGCCGAGCCACGCGATGCCGATCGCGCCGGTGAAGATGCCCAACAGCAGCAAGACCCAGCCGAAGTTCGAGCCGATATTCACTGCCGGAACAATCGCGCCGCGCAGTTTCAGGTACGCATAGTTCTCCTTGTCCTGCACCGCGTGCCCGGTCTCGTGCGCGACGATCCCCTGCGCGGCGACGGAGATGCTACCGTAGACGCCATCGGAAAGGCGTAGCACTTTTTCGCGCGGGTCGTAGTGATCGGTCAGTTCACCGGGCACGCGCTCGACCTGGACATTGTACAAGCCTTGCGCATCGAGCAACTTCCGGGCGACCTGCGCGCCAGTGAGTCGGTTCTCGGACGGGATCTGCGTCATCTTGGCGTACGTGCTCTTGACCCGCCATTGCGCGTATAAGGCGAGGAACAAACCCGGCACAAGAAACGCGAAGTAAAGCGGACTGAAAAACATTGTCGGAACCTCCAAAAGAGCAACCGATGCGACGCCGTGTGACCGGACGCAAGGCTCTTGCCGCGCCTCGTCGCGCACGTCGCCGAAACAGGAAGCGAGAGAACCGGCGACGCCATGTATATACGATCTACCATACACGGCGGTTGCAGTCCGTTGTCCCGCCGATTCATGCGTCGTATGGCTTCCATCGTACCATAACAACCGCGTGCCGCCGCGCATTCCGCGTCGCATCCTCGGGGCAATCGCATCTTATCCGGTCATGACATCAAGCGGATCGCGATCATCTCGGGCTACCTTCCCCGGTGGCCGCGCACCGCGATCCAGAGGGCGCACAGCCGTGTGCCCTCTGGATCAACGCTCATCAAAAACCTAATCCGCTGCGATTTCCGCCAATGACAAGACCGGGGCGCGGGTCGCCGCTTCCATCAGCGCGGTGGCGGCGAGGCGACCGCTGGCGACAGCGCCCTCCATGCTGTCATAGAAATCCTGCGTCGTGTAGCCGCCGGCGAGGAAGAGATTTGGGATCGGCGTCGCCTGCGTCGGGCGCAAGTGGTCAATGCCCGGCTTCGGCCAGTAGACGGATTGCGGGATGCGCACGACGGTGCTCTTGACGATCCGCGCCTGTGGGCCGGTGTCGGGGAAGGTCGCGTCCACATTCGCCTTGGTCCGCCGCACGATCTCGTCGTCCGGCAAGTCCATCAGGTCGCGCGCCGGGGCGACGCAGAACTCCATCCGGCTCTTACCGCCGAAGGCGTAATCGGGCGTCGTGTTCGCGAGATCGGCGTAGACCGGGATGCGGCCATCCGGGCAGAAGAGGATATTGTTCGTGTGCGTCACCTGCCGGTCGAACCAGAGTTGCACGGTGATCACCGGCACGCCCTCGAACTGGCTCAGGCCCGCGAAGTACCGTTCCTCCCGCCGCCATTGGTCGGGAATCAAGCGATTGAGTTTATGTACCGGTAGCGCGAGCGTAAACCAGTCGCCGCGCACGACCTCGCCACTCGCCAGTTCAAAGCCGGTGACGCGCCGACCGGGGCCCTCGTGGATCGCGCGGATCGGCGCATCGGTGCGGATGCGAACGCTGCGCGCCGTCAGGTAGTCTGCGAGCGGGCCGATCAGGTAGTCCTGCGGCGAGCCTTTCAGGAAGCCCATCTTCGACGCGTCCGGCTTGCGCAGAAATTCGCCGCAGACATCGAGGACGATCTTCGCGCTCATCTCCTCGGGTGGGAGGAATTTGAGGGCGAGCGCCATCGGCATGAACATTTTTTGCAGCATCCGGTCCGAGATGCCGAACTTCTGGTGCCACTCGGAGTAGGTCAGGCCGTCCTGCCGCGCGCGGTATTCCGGCGAACCGAAGAGCATCGGGCCGAGCGCCTTCGCGAGCGACAGTTTCTCGCTCCAACTGAAGTAGTGGTTGTTGACGACGGCGGGGAGCAGATGCAGGGGCGCGGGGAACGACCCGGTGCGGAAGGCGAACCGCTCGCCAGCGGAGAGCGTGTAGGTCAGGACATGCTCTTTCCAAAGGATGTTGTCGTAGATACCGAGTTCACGCATCAGGTCGAAAATCTCGACATACGCGCCGAAAAAGACGTGCAGGCCCGATTCGACCCAGTCGCCGTCGGCGTCACGCCACGACGACACCTTGCCGCCGAGGATCGGACGCTGCTCCAGCACTTCGACCTGATAGCCTGCGTCCACCAGTCGTTTCGCCGCAGCCAGCCCGGCGAGCCCGCCGCCGCCAATCACGACCCGCTCGCTTTTCCCGTTCCATTCCATGCCGCATGTCCATTCCGTATGATAGTTTTCCATTCCCCATAGAAGTGTACCGCGCGGGAACAGAACGGATCACCGGGCCAAACGGATTGACTGCGGAACCTTGACATAGATCGTGTCAAAGTGTATGATCGCGGTGTCACGACTACCGGGCATTGTGCTGCCTGTGTAGCGATAGGAGGCACAGGACCGATGCAAGATAAGGGACCACTGTATGTGATAAGCGTCGCGTCGCGACTGCTCGCACTGCATCCGCAGACGCTGCGCAAGTACGAGCGGGCCGGGTTCGTCGCACCGTCCCGGACGGATGGGAATCTGCGGCTCTACTCGCCGGAAGATTTAGCCCTGCTGCGGCAAGTGAAGCACCTGGTGGACGAGCACGGCGTCAACCTCGCCGGTGTCGAACTCGCCCTGACGGTCACGCGGCTGGCCGAGCATTTGCTCGATCTCGTGGAGCACGAAGGAAACGGCGCCAAACTCCGCCGCGATACACAGGAAACGGCGATGGAAATACTGCGTACATTGGGAGCAACGAGCAACGAGCAATGAGGAGACCAAAACCACTCATTGCTCATTGCTGACGAGCGACGAAGGAGCGAGATTATGTTGAACCGATTCACGGAGAAAGCGCAGGAGGCGACGCTCGCTGCGCAGGAGATGGTCATTTCCAAGCAGCAGAGCCAGATGGAGCCGGAGCATCTGCTCGCGGCGCTCCTGGAGCAGGATGGCGGGGTCGTGCCGCAGGTCTTCCTGAAGATGAACAACAATCCGAGTACGCTGCTCGCGGAGGTCGAGGCGGAAGTGAACAAACTGCCGCGCCTCGCGTCCCCCGGCACGCCGAGCATGTCCGGGCGCGTGCAGAGCGTCCTCGTCCGTGCCTCGGAGGAAGCGGGCAAGCTGAAGGACGAGTACGTGAGCACGGAACACCTACTGCTCGCGATGCTCGACCCGAAGGTCGGCGGTGGCGTCGAGCGGATTTTCCGCGCACACGGCGCGACGCGAGACAAAGTGCTCGGTGTGTTGAAGGAAATTCGGGGCAATCAGCGCGTGACCGATCAGAACCCGGAAGGGAAGTACCAGGCGCTCGAAAAGTACGGGCGCGATCTGACCGAGATCGCCGAGCGCGGCAAACTCGACCCGGTGATCGGGCGCGACGAGGAGATTCGCCGCGTCATCCAGATCCTTTCGCGCCGCACCAAGAACAATCCGGTGCTGATTGGCGAGCCAGGCGTCGGCAAGACAGCCATTGCCGAAGGGCTTGCCCAGCGGATTATCCGGGGCGACGTGCCGGAAGGGTTGAAGGGGAAGCGGATCGTCCAACTGGATATGGGATCGCTCGTCGCGGGGGCGAAGTTCCGTGGCGAATTCGAGGAGCGGCTGAAGGCCGTTCTCAAAGAGGTGCAGGAGAGCGAGGGTGAGATCATCCTCTTCATTGACGAACTGCACACCGTCGTCGGCGCGGGCGCGGCGGAGGGCGCGATGGATGCGGGCAACATGCTCAAGCCAATGCTCGCGCGTGGCGAGCTGCACACGATCGGTGCGACGACACTGAACGAGTACCGCAAGTACATCGAAAAAGATGCCGCGCTCGAACGGCGCTTCCAGCCGATCATGGTGGAAGAGCCGAATGTCGAAGACACAATCTCGATACTGCGCGGGCTGCGCGAGCGATACGAGGTGCATCACGGCGTGCGCATCCAGGATGCCGCCCTCGTCGCCGCGGCCGTGCTCTCGCACCGGTACATCGCGGACCGCTTTTTGCCGGACAAGGCGATTGACCTGATGGACGAGTCGGCGGCGCGGCTGCGGATGGAGATTGACTCGATGCCCGCCGAACTCGACGAGGTCGAGCGACGCATCATGCAACTCGAAATCGAGCGCGAGGCGCTGCGCAAGGAGAGCGACCCTGCCTCGAAAGACCGCCTCACCGTTATCGAACGCGAGATCGCCGACCTGTCCGAGCAGCGGGACGGCCTCAAGGCCCAGTGGACGAGCGAGAAGTCAGTTATTACCAAGCAGCGCGCCGTTAAGGAGCAGTTGGAGCAGACGCGGCAGCAGATCGAGGCGGCCGAGCGCGCGGCGGATTACGGCCGGGCGGCGGAACTGAAGTACGGCACGCTGACGCAACTCGAACGCGAACTGGCGGAGACGCAGCAGAAACTCGTCGAGCAGCAGGCGCAGGGCCAGATGCTCGCCGAGGAAGTGACCCCGCAGGACATCGCGGAAGTAATCGCCCGCTGGACGGGTATCCCGGTCTCCAACCTGCTGGAAAGCGAAGTGGCGAAACTGATTCGGATGGAGGAGCGGCTGCACCAACGCGTTGTCGGGCAGGACGAAGCGGTGACGGCGGTCGCGAATACGATCCGCCGCGCCCGCGCCGGCTTGCAGGACCCGAACCGGCCGATCGGCTCGTTCATCTTCCTCGGCCCGACGGGCGTCGGCAAGACCGAACTCGCCCGCGCGCTGGCCGAATTCCTCTTCGACAGCGACCAGGCGATGATCCGGCTCGACATGAGCGAGTACATGGAGAAGCATACGGTTTCGCGCCTGCTCGGCGCGCCCCCTGGCTACGTCGGCTACGACGAGGGCGGCCAACTGACCGAAGCGGTGCGGCGGCGGCCCTACAGCGTCATCCTGTTCGACGAGATCGAGAAGGCGCACGCGGATGTCTTCAATGTGTTGCTGCAACTGCTGGACGATGGGCGGTTGACGGATGGCCAGGGCCGGACGGTGGACTTCCGCAATGCGGTCGTCATCATGACCTCCAATCTCGGCAGCCAGACACGGGTGGAGGAGATGCAGGAGCAGATCCGCCAGGGCATGGAGGCCGTCAAAGGGATGCTGCCCGACGAGGTGGCGGATCAATTCAACACCGTCAAGAGCGATGCCGAGGAGCGCGACGAGGACGACGTGCGGCGCGGCTACATGGCGTCGCTGCGCGAGCACTTCCGCCCCGAGTTTCTGAACCGGATTGATGAGATCGTCATCTTCCACCCACTGGAACGCGATGCGCTCCGCAAGATCGTGGACATCCAGGTGGCGCAGCTCATCAAGCGATTGGAAGATCGCGGCATCGAACTGACGATGACCGACGCGGCGGAGAACTACCTCGCGCTGCGCGGCTACGACCCGGTCTTCGGCGCGCGGCCCTTGAAGCGGACGATTCAGAAGCGCGTCCTCGACCCGCTCGCGCTCAAAGTCCTCGACGGGACCTTCCGCGACGGTGACCGCGTCATCGCCGACTTGCGGCAAGGCGAACTCGTCTTCGAGCATGCCGAGGCGCTGGCGACGGCGGATTGATCTTAAGCAGCGATGAGCAACGAGCAATGAGTAGAGAACGATCCCCTCATTGCTCGTTGCTCATCGCTCATTGCTTCGTCTACAATACTCCCGGTGCGGAACACCGCAGTTTCATCACCGTACGCGGACTCGACGAGGAGGCATACACGCGATGGTCGCGAATATTCTATTGGACTTGGTGCGGTTCGTCGGCTTGTTCGCCGCCGTGCTCGCGATTATGTTCGTTTTCCCGTTCATCATGATGATCTTCTTCCGCCGCTTCTCCCTCGGCAACCCGGATAAGGACCTCAACACCATCCGCCGCGTCAAGTAAATCTGCAGTCCTCCCCGGTTTCCTCTGATAGTCAACGGAGGGTTTTTTCCATTCGCCAGAAGCCGGGGGCGTGGAAAAGGAGCAGGCCGACGATGCTGGGGGTTTGGCGCTGCACATGGAGGCCGCGCGAAAGGTAGAGGGTCTGCGCCGCGCGGTTGTTCGCGGTGACGTACAGCGTCAGTCGTTGTTTGTGGAGGGAGCGGGCCATCTCCTCCGCCGCGATCATCAAGGCCCGACCGACGCCCCGCCGCTGATACTCCGGCGCGACGCCGAGCACTTCGACATATGCCTCGTCCGGCGCGGGGGCGGGATCGGAAAGGAGACTGAGCACGACAAGTGCGCGTACGGTACTCCAGAATCCAACCGCACGATAGAACATCCCCGCAACGCCGGAGACGATGCTCTTCTGCGTGCTCACCGAGACGCTGCCGACGACGACATCGCCGACCGTCGCCACGAAGACGTAGTTGCCCCGCCGCGTCATCTCCGCCGCGACATACGGCGTCAGCGCGCGGATCGCTTTGTCCTCGGCGCCGAACGCCGGGTTGAACTTATCCTTGAATGCTCGCGCCACCACCCGGGCCACCCCCGGTGCATCCGCCTGTATCGCCCGTCGGATGATGAAGGAGGATTGCGGTCGGTCATAGTCGCTCATTGCTCGCCGTTCTTGCCCCATTAGCCGATGCATGCCACGCGAATGTATACAGCATAATCCGTTCTGCGGAGCCGTGCACGAACAGCATTTCGATATGCGATGGCGGCGCTTGGAGCAATTATCCGTGCCATTGAGCCAATACGGTGTCGGTGGTGGCGGGCTTTATCTTGCTACAATGAGGCAGGCTAAAGCCCGCCACCACCGAAAAACAGGGACTCAACCGCCACGAAAACCGCTCTGGTTGGCAGAAAGCTCCTGCCAACAAACGCTGAGAGCCAATTCCGTCCCACTCAATTAGCCGACGATGTTCACCAGCCGATCAGGGACGACGATCACCTTTTGCGGCTCGCGGCCATTTAAGTGCTCCTGCACGCGGGGGGAGGCCAATGCCTGCGCGCGCAGGGTCGCCTCGTCCGTGCCGGGGGCGACGGTGAGGCGGTCGCGCACCTTGCCGTTCACCTGCACGGGGATGACGATCTCCGGCTCCTTCGCCAGTTCCTCGTCCCATGTCGGCCACGCCTGCTGGTGGACGCTATATGTGCCGCCCTGCCGTTCCCACAACTCCTCCGCGAGGAAGGGCATGACCGGCGCCAGCATCAAGGTCAGGACGCGGAGCGCCTCGCCGTATTGCGCGGCGGTGAAGGCCTCACGGTTCGCACCGATCCAGTTGCCGAACTCCATCAGCGCGGCGATCGCGGTGTGGTACTGATACTCGTTCAGTTCTTTAGTCACGCGCTTGATCGCCTGATGCAGTGGGCGCATTTCCACGCCCGCCCCGCCGGTGGGCGCAGGCTCGGTCACCAATCGCCAGACGCGGTCTACATAACGGGTCACGCCGACGAGGTTCATATCGCGGAAGTCGTTGTCCTGGTCGAACGGCCCCATGAAGAGTAGATAGGCGCGGAAGGCGTCAGCGCCGATGCGCGCGATGTACTCATCCGGGTTGATGACGTTCCCCCGCGACTTGCTCATCTTCGCGCCGTCCTTGGTGACGAACCCGTGCAGACGCAGGCGCGTGAATGGCTCCTCAAACGGCAGGTATCCCATGTCGTGCAGCACCATCGTGACGAAGCGGGCGTACAGATGATGCATGACGACGTGTTCTTTGCCGCCGAAGTACATGTCCACCGGCAGCCATTGTTCCAGTCGCGCGCGGTCGAACGGGCGATCATCCCACTCCGTGCATGGATAGCGCAGGAAGTACCATGACGAGTCGAGGAAGGTGTCCGACACATCGGTTTCGCGCTCGGCCGGCCCACCGCAGATCGGGCAGGTGGTGTTGACGAACGAAGGGACCGATGCCAGCGGCGACTTCCCGGTGCCGGTCGGATGGAAGTCCTCGACTTCCGGCAGCAGCACCGGCAGTTGATCCTCCGGCACGGGCACGATGCCGTCTTTCGGGCAATAAATGATCGGGATCGGCGGCCCCCAGTAGCGCTGGCGCGAGATCAACCAGTCCCGCAGCCGGTAGGTGACGCGCGGCTGGGCATTGCCCCGCTCCGCCAGCCACGCGACGATGGCACGCTTCGCCTCGTCTACCGGCAGCCCGTCGAAGTGGCCCGAATTGATGATCGTACCCGGCCCGGTGTACGCAGCGTCGGCGATGCCCGTTTCGCTCGCGACGACCTCGACAATCGGCAAGTCGAACCGGCGCGCGAACGCGTAATCCCGCTCATCGTGGCCCGGCACGGCCATGATCGCACCGGTGCCATACTGGACCAGGACATAGTCGGCGATCCAGATCGGCACGCGCGCGTTCGTCGCAGGGTTGACCGCGTAGGCGCCGGTGAAGACGCCGGTCTTTTCCCGCTCGACATTCGTCCGCTCGATCTCCGTCTCGTTGCGCGCGCGCTCGATGTAGTCTTGCACGGCGGCCCGTTGCGTCGCTGTCGTGATCCCCTCGACCAGCGGATGCTCGGGTGCGAGCACGACATACGTTGCGCCGAAAACGGTGTCCGGCCGCGTCGTGAAGACCGGGATCGGCGTGCCGGGCGCAGTGTCACCGGGTTCGGCACCGGCGACGGCGAAGATCAGTTCCGCGCCTTCGCTGCGCCCGATCCAGTAGGATTGGCGGCGCTTGCTTTCCTCCGGCCAATCCAGCGTTTCGAGGTTGTGCAGGAGGCGGTCTGCGTAGCCGGTGATCGTGAAGAACCACTGCGTCAATTCCCGCTGCACGACGAGGGTGCCGCACCGCTCGCATCGCCCGTCAATCACCTGTTCGTTCGCCAGCACCGTCAGGTCCTTGGGGCACCAATTGACCGCCGCCTTCTTGCGTACCGCCAATCCCGCTTTATAGAGTTGCAGGAAGAGCCACTGTGTCCAGCGGTAGTAGGCAGGCTGGCTGGTGTCAACTGAGTGTTCCCAGTCGAACATCGCACCGATGCGGCTCAGTTGATCCTCGCGGTAGCGCCGCGTCGTCTGCGCAGTCAGGCGCATCGGATTCGTGTCAATCTTTAGGGCGTAGTTCTCTGAGTGAATGCCGAAGGCATCGAAACCCATCGGCTCGAAGACTTCGTGCCCGTTCATTCGCTGGAATCGGCCATTGGTGTCCGCACCGCCATAGGTGTAGACATGGCCGATGTGCAACCCTTCCGCCGAGGGATACGGAAATTCCATCAGATTATAAAACTTGGGGTGGCCGGTCGTGAGCGTCAGGTCGGTGCGGTACAGTCCGCTCTCCTCCCATCGCGTGCGCCATTTCTGCTCGATCGGGGTCGCGTCGTAGCGGTCCGGTCGCTCCGCCGCTCCCGCGCTCGTCGGTGTCTGGTTGGAATTGGAAATCGCCATGCTGTCGCCCTTTCGCACAAAAGAAAACGCCCATCGTCCGTAAGGGGACGAAGGGCAGGATTTGCCGTCCGTGGTACCACCCCGATTGGGCCTCGTGCAGGCTACGAACAATGCGCGATGGTGGAGCTGAGGGGACTCGAACCCCTGACCCCCACACTGCCAGTGTGGTGCTCTCCCAGCTGAGCTACAGCCCCGCGATCTGTTCCGCGCCCAGCGAGAATCCCCGCTCGACGGCCCTGATAACGGTGGCCAACCCGACAGCGACTACATAACAGGTTCACCGCTGCAAACCGTGCGGGCGAGTTCGACCATGAAATGCGCCGTTTCCACCATCGGGCGCTCGCTATACGGATAGCCTACTACTCCCGCCGTGCAACGTTCGATTGTACGTTGCAGGCACGATGCTATCAGAATCGGCTGATCGCGTCAACGCCGCCCGCCTCGCATTGAGAGGTGTTGACCCGACGATCACCGTGCCTCGACCGGGTGCAGGCGTAGCTCGACGTGCCCGTCGCGCATCCGCGTGTCGTAGGCGGGCTGTGGGTAGGTCGCCGGGCCGTGGACGACGCTGCCGTCGCGCAGATCAAAGACGGAATGGTGCCACGGGCATTCCACGCACAGGTCCTGAATCTTGCCTTCGTCGAGCGGGCCATAGGCATGGCCGCATGTCGCCCCGATGGCGTAGACGCTCTCGCCCTCCCGATAGAGGAGGACCGCCGTTCCTTCCACGTCAACGCGTTTCGCGGTGCGCTCCTTGAGTTCCGCACCATCCAAAACGCGTCGCCACTGCTGTGGCCCACCCGGCTCCTCGAAGTGCTTGACACCGACCTTTTTGTCGTAGACCAGTTCTCCGCCGATCCAGGCCGAGGCGTTGAGGAGGCCGAAGGCGACGGTGGATAGCAGTACGCCTCGCCCCCGGTTGCCCGCCGCGCGATCTCGGATGGAGACGATGTTCAGCACCAGCCCCACGCTGTTGAGCAAACCATGGAGGCCCGCCGGTGCGACGGTCGAGCGGTCAATTGCCGAATAGTCCGCGATGCCCGCGAGCGCGGTCGGCACAGCCGCAACGACGCCGATGGCGATCAAGGCGTCCGCCATTTTCGACGCTTCGTCGGAGCCGCGCTGCGCCGCGACGAGGTCGCACATCACCGCAATCGTCCACGCGCCGATCGGAATATCCGTCAGCACGGGGTGGAGCGGGTGGCCGAGCCACGTCCCGTGCAGGATGTCCACAGCCTTGCGAACGCGGTCGTCGCTGCCGAGAACGGCGTTGTGGATGGCATCGGCGACCTTTCTGCTGGTCTCGGCTAGGCCGGGGATGCGATCAATCGCGTGCTCAATCTTCGCGGCATACATCGTCCGTCATTCCTTTCATGATCGGATCAGCAATCGTCGCAGCAGTGTGTTCGCATGAAGTCCGCCACCACCGAAAAAGAGGCTCAGTTGGCGGATCGCACCTGTTTCGCCAGTTCCGGCTGCTCCTGCTCGATCTGACGGAGGACGCCCGCGCGCCCAGGGTCGTCATTGGCGAGGGCGGCGGCGAGTTTTTGCACCTGCTCGGGCTTCATCTGCGGCGGGATCGTCGGCACGTCGGGGTCCACATACGCCTCGATGACGACGGGCGTGTTCGCGGTGAGGGCCCGCTCCCACGCCCCCGCGACCTGATCCGGCGCGTCAATACGAATACCCTGAAGGCCGATCAGTTCGGCGTACCGCGCGTACGGAAAATCCGGTACGGCCTGGGATTCCGCAAACCGTCGGTTGCCCTCCATCACGCGCTGCTCCCACGTCACGTAGTTCAGGTCGCGGTTGTTGAGGACGAGCACGATCAATCGTGGATCGCTCCATCGTGTCCATTCTTTGGCAATCGTGATTAGTTCATTAATGCCGTTCATCTGCATCGCGCCATCGCCGACACAGGCGATTACGACGCGCTCCGGGTGCGCGAACTTCGCGGCGATGGCGTAAGGGATGGCGCAACCCATCGTCGCCAGGTTGCCGGAAACGGAAGCCATCATGCCGCGCTGGATTTGCAAGTCTCGCGCGTACCAGACGGTCGAGGTGCCGGAATCGGCGGTCAGGATGCTGTTTGCCGGCAAGCGCGGCGAGAGTTCCCAGAAGACGCGCTGCGGGTTGAGCGGATTCGCGTCGTGCATGGCGTGCTGCTCCAGCGATTGGCGCGACTGCTGGATTTTCTGCTCGATCTGCCGTCGCCATGCGCGATCCGTCTTGCGCGTCAGGAGGGGGATCAGGGCGCGCAGCGTTTCGACGCTGTCCCCGCACAGGCTGGCCTCCATCGGGTAGCGGAGGTTGAGCATCGTGCCGTCAATATCAATCTGGACGCCGCGCGCTTGCCCTTCCTTCGGCAGATATTCGGTATACGGGAAGCCGGAGCCGACCATCAGGAGCGTGTCGCACTCCATCATCATCTCGTTGCTCGCGCTCGTGCCGAGCCAACCGACGGAGCCGGTGACGAAGGGCAGGTCGTCCGGCGCCGCCGCCTTGCCGAGGAGCGCCTTCGCGACTCCCGCGCCGAGCAGTTCCGCGACTTCGATTATCGCGTCCGTCGCGTGGAGCGCGCCCGCGCCGACGAGCATGGCGACTTTCTGCCCGGCATTGAGAACATCCGCCGCGCGCTTCAGGTCTTCATCGGTCGGCAGGATGCGCGGGTACGAAAAGGCGGTGCCGGAGTGCTGCGCGCCGTGCTGCTCCGGCGGATTCGGCACCGCCTCCTGCTCCTGCACATCGTGCGGCACGATGATGCAGGTGACGGTCCGCTCCGTTTTTGCGATGCGGAAGGCGCGATCTATGATGTGTCGCGCCTGCGCCGGACTGCTGATCGTCTCGACATAGGCGCTCGCAACATCCTTGAAGAGTGTGGACAGGTCCACATCCTGCTGGTAGTTGCTGCCGACCGCCATGCTCGACTGCTGCCCGACGATCGCCACGACGGGCTGATGGTCGAGTTTCGCGTCGTACAGGCCATTCAGCAGATGGATCGCGCCGGGGCCTTGCGTCGCGAGGCAGACGCCGACCTCGCCGGTGAACTTCGCGTGGGCGCAAGCCATTAGGGCGGCCATCTCCTCGTGCCGCACCTGGATCAGCGCGGGGTCGTTGCCCGCCCGGTCGAGCGCGCCGAGGATGCCGTTGATGCCGTCCCCCGCGTAGCCGAAGATGCGCCGCACGCCCCATGCCTTGAGGCGAGAAACAAAGAAGTCGCTGACATGCTCGCTCATTTTCCGCTCCTTGCTGACGCCACGTCTGACATGGCGCACATCGTTTGGGTACGTGGTCGCATCGCCTGTGCCACGCGCATCGGCCATCAACCGACTTCCTTGCGTGGAGGGGCCGCGCGGTGTACGGTGTTGCCACCAGGCGGAAGAACAAACGGGAGGGAAATTATGATCGCGGCGGATTTGGCGGAGCGGGAACGGGCAGGCAAACCGATTCGGGTCGGGATCGTCGGAGCGGGGAAGTTCGGGTCGAGCGTCGCGCATCAGGTGTCGCGCATGCCGGGGCTGCGCCTCGTCGCCCTCGCCGATCTCTTCCCGGACAAGGCACAGGCCGTCTTCGCCCGCAACGGTATGGATGCGGGCGATGTCGTGCAGGTGGACGACGCGCGGGCGATCGCGCGGGCGATGGAGCAGGGCAAGGTCGCCGTCACGGACGACCCGATCGCGCTCTGCAATGCGCCGCTCGATGTGATTGTCGAGGCAACGGGCGTGCCGGAGAACGGCGCGCGGATCGGTACGGAGGCGATTGCCCAGGGCAAGCATATCGTGATGGTCAACATGGAGACGGATGTCGCGGTCGGGCCGCTGCTGCATCGGCATGCGCAGTCAGCGGGCATCGTCTACACCGTCGCGGACGGCGACCAACCGGGCTGCATCATGCGCCTCGTGGATTGGGCGCGGGCGCTCGGGTTGGAGGTCGTCGTCGCGGGCCGGGGGACACGCCGCTTTGGTACCGACCGCGAGGGCGACCCCGCAGAAGCATTCGCCCGCTACGGCTACGATCCGCAACTGGTGCGGGAGCAGCAACTGAATGCGCAGATGTACAACTCGTTCCGCGACGGCTCGAAATCGCAGATCGAGATGTGCAGCGTCGCCAACATGACGGGCCTCGTGCCCGATCTGCGCGGCATGCACGAGCCGAGCGCGACGCTCACCGATCTCGCAACCGTCTTCAGCCTCCGGGACAACGGCGGCGTACTCAACGAATTCGGCGTCGTGGAACTGGCGAATGCGGTCGCGTCGGACGGTGTAACGGTGCTGCCGAACCATCTCGACATCGGCGTCTTCATCATCGTGCGCACCGACCATCTGCGCATCGCGCAGGACCTCGGCTTCTACGGCCTGAAGATGGGGCCGGACGGCACGACGGCCGCGCATTACCGCCCCTACCACCTCTGCGGCATCGAAGCGCCCATGTCCATCGCGGAAGCGGGACTGTACGGCAAGCCGACCGGCGCCCCCATCGGCGCACCGGTCGCTGACGTGATCGCCGTCGCGAAGCGCGACCTACAGGCGGGCGAAACGCTCGACGGCAGCGGCGGCAAGACGGTCTACGGCCTGATCGAGCGCACCAAGATTGTCCGCGCTGAAAACCTTCTACCCTTGACGATGACGAACGGCATCCGCCTGACGCGCGCTGTCGCGGCGGATCAACCGATCACCTACGAGATGATCGAACGCCCGTCCGACTCGTTCCTCTGGTCCTTGCGCGCCGAACAGGATGCGGTGTTTTTCGGGGCGGGTGAGGTTTCCCTGGTGAGGAATAGCGACCCCTCGTAGGCCGTTCGTCCCTGTAGACGCGTTTGCAGACAATGGACTGAAGGACTGAACGAAGGAGGATCCATGCGAATCGGTGTCACATTCCCCCAGAATGAGATCACGGCGGACCCGATTGCCGTGCGCGATTACGCGCAGGCGGCGGAAGGGCTTGGCTACACGCATCTGCTCGCCTATGACCATGTCGTCGGCGCGGACATCACGAACCGACCGGACTGGCGCGGGCCGTATACGACCGCGAGTCTCTTCCACGAACCGTTTGTGCTCTTCGGCTACCTCGCGGGGTTGACGACGCGCCTCGAATTCGTGCCGGGCGTCATCATTTTGCCGCAGCGGCAAACCGTCCTCGTCGCGAAGCAGGCGGCGGAAGTGGATGTGCTGACGGGCGGGCAGTTCCGGCTCGGCATCGGCGTCGGCTGGAATGAGGTTGAATATGAGGCGCTGAACGAGGATTTCGGCAATCGCGGCAAGCGGAGCGAGGAGCAGATCACGGTGCTCCGCGCGCTCTTCACCGACGAGGTCGTGACGTTTCACGGCAAGTGGCACCACGTCGAGGCGGCGGGACTCAACCCGATGCCCTTGCAGCGGCCGATCCCGATCTGGATCGGCGGCAGTTCCGAGGCGACGCTGAAGCGCGTTGGCGAGATGGGTGACGGCTGGTTCCCGCAGCGCCCGCCGGACGAGACGGCGCGCGAGATGGTCGAGAAGACGCGGGAGTATGCGCGGGCCGCCGGGCGCGACCCGGCGACAATCGGCTTCGAGGCGCGCGTCAGCATCGCGGGCGCGACCCCGGACGAGTGGGCGCGGCAGGTCGAGGGTTGGCGCGCAATCGGGGCGACGCACCTGACGGTCAACACGATGAAGGCCGGGCTAAATTCTCCCCAGGAGCACATTGACGCGATCCGCCGCTTTACGGAAGCAGTCGGCGCGTGATCTTCCCCCACGGCGGATGTGAGCGGAGTCTGCGGCCATGACGCTGCGCACGAATTACCACACGCACAGCCGCTACTGCGACGGCGAGGGCGAGATCGTCGAATACATCGAGGCCGCGCTCGCGGCGGGCCTCGATTCGTACGGCGTTTCCAGCCATGCCCCGTTGCCGGTGCCGACGCGCGACCCGTGGATGATGCGGCTCGACGATCTCCCCGCCTACTGCGCTGAGGTGGGCCAACTGCGAGACGAGTACCGCGACCGGCTGCCGATCTTTCTCGCGCTCGAACTCGACTATGTGCCCGGCATGGAAGGGTTTATTCGCGAGCGGATTCTCCCGCACCACTTCGATTATTTCGTCGGCTCCGTCCATTTCGTCGGCATGGACGAGCGGGGTATGCCGTGGGAGATTGACGAGAGCGCGGAGCGGTTCGCCGCCGGTCTGGAAGGTGGCTGGCAGGGCGATGTGCGGCGCGCGTTCGAGCGGTACTTCGCGCTCCAACGCGAGATGGTCGGCATGCCGGGTGTCGCGATTGTCGGTCACATGGACAAGATGAAGATGTGGAACGAGGGCGACCGCTACTTCCGCGAAACGGACGACTGGTATGTCGCGGCGGTGGAGGAGACCTTGCGCGCCTTCAAAGCGGGCGGGTTGATCGTCGAACTAAACACCTCCGGCCTTCGCAAAGCGATTGCCTCCCCGTTTCCCAGCCCGTGGGTGCTCGCCCGCTGCCGCGACCTCGACATCCCGATCACCGTCACGGCCGACACCCACCGGCCCGCCGATGTCGCCGCCGGTTTCACCGAAGCCGCCGCTATCCTCCGCGATCTCGGCATCACCCATGTTGTGGCGCGTAACGGAGACCGCTGGGTGGCGCGCTCGGTTGATTGAAACCTTTTGAGAGAGGCACTGCCGGTATTCGCACATTGCTGATCCGCACCGCACGGAGGAATCCTGTTGGATACCGATATACTGAGAGTGACAACCCGGTGGATGAGCGCACCATGTGGGAGTGTGATTCGCGGCACCGAAAATGCATAGATTTGTGACCAGGACTGCGGTTCAGTCACTATTTTCTCTGCATCGCGAGGCATGAACATCGTGCAGGGTTCGGATCAACAACGGATCGGCGAGCGGTACGAGTTGCGGCAATCCATCGGGATTGGTGGGATGGCGCGCGTTTATCTCGCGCATGATCGCGTGCTGAACCGTGAGGTCGCCGTGAAAATCCTCAATCCGGCGCTCGCGGCCGATCCGCTCTTTGTCGAACGATTTCGCCGCGAGGCGCAGGCCGCCGCTGCGCTCAATCACCCGAACATCGTGACGATCTACGATACCGGCGCGACCGACGACAC
>JBBRLR010000012.1:0-71352 GCA_038231255.1 Thermomicrobiales bacterium
ACTACATTGAAGGGTTCTACAACACCCATCGGCGGCACTCGGCGCTCGACTACCTGTCACCCGCAGCATACGAAAGGAGATGGACAATCCTCGACCGTGTCGCGTAGTCTTTCACTGTCCACCAAACCGGGGTAACTCCAGAGTACACATTTACGTCAGGGTCGCAGGCGTCTCTCGGAATGCCCGAATGGGCGAAGTACCGCACCGAAGTCGCCAATATCGACAGCGTACTCGCCAGCAAAATGCGCCAACTGGAAATGCGAATAGACCGCCATAACCAAGTCAATGCTATGAACGAGAGAATGGTGTTAGAGCCGCAACGAGCGAAGATATTGGCTGCTACTGTCACCGCAACGAACCTCAAAGAAATATCAGAGAGACACACGGCGATGGTGCAAGAGATGATTCAGGACGCAAAAGAGGCATATCAGCCGACGATGCCGCTGTTGAATGAGACCATCGAGCAGTTGAACAGTACATACGCCGACCTAATCAAGTATCAGCAGGAACAGTCGTCCGTGAAGTAATCGGCCTACCCGCTGTGGCGCGGTTAGAGTAATACCAGTTTTCGTTGCTATATAAGGAGATTTTGGAGCGGGAGATGGGATTCGAACCCACGACAGCCTGCTTGGAAGGCAGGAACTCTACCGCTGAGTTACTCCCGCACGGCTCGTATTGTAGCACTGTCCGGTCACCTTCGCAAACCGCGTTTGACGCGACGGACGGCGCGACCGCATACTGCGATGCAGTGGGGTTGCGTTTTCTGACATTGTCACCGCAAGCGAGGATGGCGATTGTCTCGACCGGTCATTTCCGCGATCATTTTCATCGCGACGTTCGGCTGCACGGTTTTTTTCGTGTGGCAGGTACGGCGGATCGCCGTCCGACTCGGGCTGTTCGGGCGGATGGGCGACCGGCATCTGCATACCCGCGCCATCCCGCGCCTCGGCGGTGTCGCTATCTTTCTCGGCTTCTGCATCGGGGTCGCGCTCTCGTTCGCGCTGCCCGTGACGCGGTTTCCGATCGAGGTCGCCCGGATCGTGCTGATGCTCGTCGCGGGCATGGTGATCTTTTTCGTGATGCTCGCGGACGATCTGGTGGAGTTGCCGGCCCTTCCGCGCCTCCTTTGGCAGTTCGGCGCAGCGGCGCTCGTCGTACTGCCCCGGTTGCGCGGGCCGAGTTCGGGCATCGTCATTGATTCGGTGCCGAACCCGTTCCACCTGCGTGTCACCGAGTCGCTGGCGCTGCCCCTCGCGGTCGCGATTCCCTTCACGCTCCTTTGGATCGTCGGGATGACGAACGCGATCAACTGGATTGACGGCGTGGACGGTTTGTCCAGTGGCATCGTCTTCATCGCCAGCGCGGTACTCTTCGTGCATACCTATTTCCGGCCACCGGGCAACCCGCAGTTCACGATCTCGCTGCTGCCGCTCGCCCTTGGCGCGGCGGTGCTCGGCTTCCTGCCCTTCAACTGGCACCCGTCGCGGATCATCATGGGGGACTGCGGCGCGATGTTCCTCGGCTTCGCGCTCGCCGTCGCCTCGATCATCGGCGGGGCGAAGATCGCGACAACGTTGCTCGTACTCGTCGTGCCGCTCCTCAATATCGCCTGGGTGATCCTCGACCGGCTGCGGCACGGCGCGAATCCGATGCGTGCGGACCGGCGGCACCTGCACGACCGACTGCTCGACGCCGGGTGGACGCAGCGTCAGGTTGTGACGGCGGCGTACACGATCTGCGCCCTGTTCGGGGCGATTGCGCTGCTGTTCGATAAGCGGGTGAAGTTCTACGTGTTCAGTGCGATGGCGGCGGTGCTGGTGGTCGCGCTCGTCATCCTCGTATTGCGCGGGCCACCGGGCACGAAGGCCCGTTCTATTGGCGGGGATGACCGTGCCTCACGGCCACCTGAAGACGATGTGCCGCTGTTGACCGCCGCGCGGCAGACGGCGGTTCGGCGTTCATTGGGCGAGAAACTCGAAGTGCGGCTCATCGTCGGCGCCGATCCGCCGCCGCAGTGAGCGAACGGCCGCGCCGATCGGGCGGGCAAAGACGGAGCCGATCACCGACCCAACAATCAAGCCAAGCAGCATGCCGATTACGCCGCCGATCATGAACGGCGCGACGGCTGAGGAAGTGTCGGATTCGGCCTGCGCACGCTCGCGATCCATCAATCGGGTCCTTTTCACGTACGAAGTGCGAAGCATGGTCACTGCGCTATTGGATGACGAGGACGCGCGGCGCATCGGCCCACAAGCGGTCGAGTTGATAAAACTCGCGCTCGTGCTTGCCGAAAGCATGGACGATGACATCGCCGAAGTCCATCAGTACCCAGCCCGACTCAGGGGTACCCTCGACACGGTTCAAACGCATCCCAGTCAGCGCACCCGCCTCGGTCAGCGCACGCACGATGGCGCGAAGCATCCGCTCGTTGTCGGCGGTGCAAATGACGAAGTAATCGGCGAGCGTGGTGAGGTCGGCGATGTCGAGAACGAGGAGGTCGCTGCCGTGGGCGTCGGATGCGATATGCGCCAGATCGCGCGCCCGGATTTGCGCTTCGGAACTGGCTTCAATGGGCTGTACCGACATTCACGCTCCTTCGCAATCGTGTCTACACGCTGACCGTATCCAAGATACCGCACCGCCGATAATGATGCAAACACAGTGCCACAGTCTGTTCGAGTGTTTTTCTGAATCGCCGTGAAAAGCCGCTTGTGCGTTCGCGGATGGTCTGCTATACTCCGCCCCGGTGGAGCGTGGGGGCATAGCTCAGCTGGGAGAGCGCTACAATCGCACTGTAGAGGTCGGGGGTTCGAGTCCCCCTGCCTCCACCACATTCCTCCACTTAGGAAACCCGACATGGCAATCCGCATCCTGCCGCCCGAACTTGTCAGCAAGATCGCGGCGGGCGAGGTCGTCGAACGGCCCGCATCCGTTGTCAAGGAACTCCTCGAAAACGCTCTCGACGCTGGCGCACGCACCGTGCGCATCGAGGTGCGTCAAGGTGGTCGCGACCTCATCCGCGTCACGGACGACGGCGTCGGCATGACCGCCGACGATGTACGCCTCGCCGTTGAGCCGCACGCGACCAGCAAAGTCTCCAGCCTCGCCGATCTCCAGCACATCACGACGCTCGGTTTTCGTGGCGAGGCGCTCGCCAGCATCGCGGCGGTGTCGCGGTTCACGCTGCTTTCCCGGCCGCTCGGCAGCCACGAAGGGTTCGAGTTGCAGATTGACGGCGGTCGCCCCGTGACGGAGCGGGCGCGCGGCTGCCCGGAAGGGACGGCCGTCACCGTCCGCGATCTGTTTCAGCATGTCCCCGCGCGGCTCAAATTCCTGCGCTCCGTGGCCACCGAGACTGCCTTTATCGCGCGCGTCGTTCAGGCCTACGCGCTGGGGCGACCGGATGTGCGCTTCGAGTTGGTCGTGGATGGGCGTAACGCGCTGCGTACTGCGGGCGACGATGACCTGCGGGCGGCGATCGGGCAGGTCTTCGGGCACGCGGCCGGTGCGACGATGCTGCAACTGCCGGAGGCCGACGAAGCCGCCGAGACGCCACTCGGTCTGGCGGGCTATCTGTCGCATCCGTCGCACGATCGCGCGGATCGGACGCAAATCTTGTTCTACGTCAACCGTCGGTGGGTGCAGCATCGCGGCATGCTGTTCGCGCTCGAGGAGGCGTATCACAGTCTGCTGATGGTTGGGCGGCATCCGACAGCCGTTGTTTCGCTGACTGTGCCGCCGCATCTCGTTGATGTCAATGTCCACCCAACCAAGCAGGAAGTGCGGTTCGTCAATGACCGCGACGTGACCCGGATGATCGGCGCGGCTGCGCGCGGCGCGCTGCTCGGCAATGCGACGGCGGCGGCGGTACCGCTCGTCAGCCTGCCCTCGGTCTTTTCGGGTGGCGGGCGCGACTACGCCCGGAGCGCGCCGCCCGTCGGGACAATGGGCCTTCCGGGGTCAACCACGGCATCATCGTCGTGGGGCGAGGCGATGTCGGGGGCGAACCGGTTGCCGGACGCGCCCGATCGGGCGGTTGCCTCCGCGACGGGTGCGTCGTCGGTCGCGCTACCGAAAGCGTCCGGGTTACGCGTCGTCGGGCAGGTCGTCAACACCTACATCATCGCCGAGGATGCGTCGGGGATGTATCTAATTGACCAGCACGCCGCGCACGAGCGGGTGATGCTCGAACGGATGCGCGAACGCCTGCGCGAAGGAGCGTCCGACACGCAGTGGCTGCTCGCGCCGACCCCCTGTACCTTTCCCGCCGTGGTACTGCAGGTGTTGGAAACCCATACGGACGATCTCGCGCGGCTCGGCTACGTGATCGAGCCGTTCGGGGATGGGACGTGGCTGCTCCGCGGCGTCCCGGCGGCATTGCATGGGCAGCATGAATCCGATCCGGTCGCGGCGATCGAGGCGGCGCTGGCCGAACTCGGCGCGGGAAAAACGGGCGACGACGCATTCGAGCGACTGGCGGCGCTGCTTGCCTGCCACAACGCGATTCGCGCCGGGCAGCCACTTTCCGATCCCGAGATGCGCGCCCTGATTCGTCAACTCGAAGGGGTCGAGATGCCCGGACACTGCGCGCACGGTCGCCCGACGATGCTTCACATTAGCCAGCGCGACCTGGAACGCGAATTTTCGCGCCGGTGAGGGAGGCGATTGAACCGCAAAGGCGCAAAGAACGCAAAGAAGAGAGGCAAGGAATGGAATCCAATCTTCTCATTTCTCTTTTCCTTTTCGCCTTAGCGGTTCGTCCCCGGTTTCGTCGTCTGCACCGCATCCGATACGCTACACTGAGAGGGTGATGAGAACGTCGGCCAATGTCCATCGTGCAGTGATCGCGCCGTCCACGGATGTGGGTCGCGTCGTTGCGCGGCGACCGGGGACGGGGCGGGCCGTTCGCCGACTCGCGCGGTCGCCGTGGTTGCTGCTGCCGATCGCGCTTATCGCGTTCGCCCTGCGTGTCCACGGCCTCAACTGGGACGACGGATACCACCTGCACCCGGACGAGCGCAACATCACGATTGTCATCACCGAGCGCATCCTGCCGGACTGGCCACCCCGCTGGGACGCATTGCTCGACCCCAACCATAGCCCACTCAATCCGCGCTCGGACGATCCGGCGACGGGTCAGCCGCGCGACTTCGCCTACGGGAGCCTGCCGCTGTTCGTGACAAAGGGCGTCGCGGCGAGCATGCAGGTCGTCACCAGCACGCCGTGGACGAACTACGATCACATCTACCTCGTCGGGCGCGTGCTGTCGGCGCTCCTCGACCTCGGCACGTTGCTGATCGTGTATGCGCTCGCGCGGCGGTATGGGCGCGTCTATGCCAATTTCGCGGCGGCGCTGTTCGCGGTCTGTGTTCTGCAAATCCAATTGGCGCACTTTTTCGCGACCGACACCTGGGTGACGTTTTTCGCGACAGCGGCCGTACTCGCCTTCGTGCGGGCGGCGGAGCGACAGCACGCGCGGGACTTCATCGTCGCGGGCGCGCTCGTCGGTGCGGCGGTCGCCTCGAAGGCGTCGGTCGCCTTTCTGGCCTTCCCCGCCATCGCGTCGCTCGCCATCGTCGCTTTTCGGACGTATGCCGCACACACCTGCGACGGTGAAGCGGCGGTCGCACCACCGCTGCGCACGTTGTATCTGGCCTTGACGACGTTCTGGGCGGCGTTGATCACCTTCGCGATCTCCGAGCCGTACGCGCTGGTCCGGCTGCGCACGTATCTCAATGCCGTCGGGACGCAGGCACGGCTGGTGCGCGGGGATCTCGACTATCCCTACACCCGGCAATACGTCGGGACCGGCCTGCTCTACCACCTCCGCAATCTCGTGTTCTGGGGCATGGGGCCCGCCCTCGGCGTCCTGGTCCTCACCGGGCTGGGGTGGGCGACGGTGCGCGCATGGCGGCGGCGTGCCACGGTGGACCTCATTCTCCTCGCGTGGGTCGTGCCGTATTTGCTCTACACCCTTCCGCAATCGGTGAAGTTCATGCGCTACCTCCAGCCGGCCTTCCCCGCGCTGATCGTGCTTGGCGTCGCGCTGATTCGCGACCTGACGCACGCACGCTCCTATCGCGTCGCCATGCGCTGGAAGGCGATTATCGCGCTTCTCCGTGCGAGTGGACGTGTGGCGGCAGGTATCGTACTCGTCTGTACCGCGCTCTGGGCTGTCGCATTCTCGACGATCTATGACCGTGCGCACTCGCGCGTCGGGGCGAGCGAGTGGATCGCGGCGAACATCCCGGCCGGCGCGACGATTGCTACCGAGGTGTGGGACGATCCGCTGCCGCTGTCCGTGCCGGGCGTTCCCGGATACGAGTGTGTCCGGCTTGGCGCCGATCCGAATGCTTGCACGGGCCTCGATCTTTATCCCGACGAGGGGAGCGGCGAGGCACGTTTGCAGTACATTGCGCGCGCACTCGCGCAGTCCGACGCCATCGTGGAGTCCAGCAACCGCTTGTACGGTTCGATCCCGAAACTGCCGTGGCGCTACCCGGTGACGATTCGGTACTACGATTTGTTGTTCGCGGGCAAGCTCGGCTTCACGAAGGTGTATGACGAAACGGTCTCGCCGCACCTCGGCCCGTGGCAGATCCGCGATCAACGTGCCGACGAGAGTTTCACCGTCTACGATCATCCGCGCGTGACGATCTTCCGCAAGACCGAGACGCTGAGCGTCGCGCAGTTGCGCCCCTTGTTCGCGGATGTGCTGACGACGCAGGCGCTGCCGCAGCGCGACCCGCCCGCGAAGTCGCTCTTGCTTTCCGGCCCGGTCGAAGATCTCCCCGCCGTCTCCGACCGCGCCTGGGCGGGCCCGATCGGGCGGAACGGCGGCGTCGCCGTGCTGCTCTATCTCGCCCTGTTCGAGCTGTTCGGCCTGATCGGCTGGGCATGTGTGGCCCGGCTGTTTCGGCGGTTCCCGGACTGCGGGTGGGGATTGGGGAAGTTGGTCGGGTGGCTTGGCTGTGCGTACGTGGTCTGGCTCGGCGCGAGCGTGCAACTTTTCGCCTTCACATTGCCGTCGTGTGTGGCGTCGGTTGCGGCTGCCTGTCTGGTGGCCCTCGGTCTCTTCTGGAGGCAGCGGAGAATGTTTCGCGCATTCATCCGCGCATCGTGGCGGACGATGGTAGCGGCCGAGGTCACGACGCTGGCGGGTTTCGCGCTCTTTCTGGCCTTCCGGCTAAAGAATCCCGATCTGTGGCAGACGTACTGGGGGGGCGAGAAGCCGTTCGAGATGGCGCACCTGAATGCCATCCTGCGCAGCGCCCACTTTCCACCGTACGATCCATGGTACGCGGGTGGGTATATCAACTACTACTATTTCGGCAGTTACCTCCATGCCTTCGCGATGAAACTGACGGGGATCGCGCCGGAAGTCGCCTTTAACGTCGCCGTCCCGATCACGATGGCGCTCGTCTGGGGCGCGGCGTTCTCGACGGGCGCGGCGCTCTGGGTCGCGGTGCGGCGTAAGTTCCATCGCGATCGGGGTGCGATTGTCGGGGGAGTGGCCGCGACGGTGGCGGTTGGGCTGTTCGGCAACCTCGATGCGTTCGGGCAGATGGCGGGCGCGTTGCGCGACGGTTTGGGTCTGCGCGGGGCGATGGATCGCTTCGACTTCTGGGAAAGCACGCGGATCATTCCCGGTACGATCAATGAGTTCCCGTTCTTCAGCGGCCTGTGGGCGGATTTGCATGCACATGTCGTCGCCTTGCCGTTCGCGATCCTCGCCATTGCCGTGAGTGTCGCGATTGCCACCGCATCTGAGTTGCAGAACAACTCGGTAGCGCAGGCTTTCCAGCCTGCGTCACCGGTCTCGCTCTCGCAGTCTAGAAAGCCTGCGCTACCGTGGGGTGCGCTGGCGCTGGCGAGTCTTGTTGTCGGTGCACTGTATTGCACGAATGCGTGGGATTTCCCCACGGCGCTGGCGCTCATCGGGCTAGGGCTTGTCGTGCGGTTTCGCGCGATCCGGCTTTCGTGGCTGCGGTCGGTTGGCTATGCCGGTAGTTGCGTAATGCTGGTTGGGATCGTCGCGTATCTGTGCTACCTCCCGTTCTTCACACACTTTCAGTCGCTCTACGGTTCGCTGGCGCGGGTCCGAGAGCCGTCGCCACTTGGCGGGTTTCTCGTCATTTTCGGCATGCCGTGCCTGCTGATCGCGGGCGCGCTCCTGCTCATGCGCCCGGCGCGCGGCTGGTTCGCGGCGCTGCGTGCCGATGCGCGCTGCACGGTCATCGCCGTGGTGGGCGCGGGCGCACTCGGCGCGGCAATCGCCTCGCGCTATTTGGTACTCGTCGTCACATTGCCGTTGCTCTGTACCCTCGCGCTCATGTGGGTGCGGATGGACGCGCAACCGGGGCGACGGATCGCCTTCGGGATCGCGGGTGTTGGCCTCGGCCTGCTTTCCGTGATCGAGGTTGTTTTCCTCGCAGATGACTTAATCGGTGGCGACTTCGAGCGGATGAATACCGTCTTTAAGTTCGATTTCCAGGCATGGACATTGCTCGCGTTCGCTGCGGTCGCGTTCCTGAGCATTATCGTGGAGCGATGGCGCGCGACGCCCGTCGCCTGGCATGTCGCCGTCTCGTGGTTTCTCGGTGTGGCTGTTCTCCTGTCGCTCTTCTATCCGCTCTTCGGCACGCCCGCGCGGCTGGGGCAGCGGATGCCACCGACACCGACCGCCGCCGGACTCGACGGGTTCGCGTGGATGGAGACCGGCTCTGTGGCCGCCGATCAGTTCAACAACAGCGGGAGCGGTGAGCCGGTCTTCTTCGCCGACGATCTCGGCCTGATTCGCTGGTTGAACGCCACGGTGCGCGGGACGCCGGTGATCGCGGAGGCGAGCATCGGGCCGTATCGCGGCAATGGGTCGCGGATTTCCAGCGCGACGGGTTTCCCGACGATCATCGGCTGGGAGCGGCATGAGGAGCAACAGCGTGATCGCCTCCTGCTCCCCGCGCGTGTGGAGGATGTCCGGCACATCTACACGAGTGCGGAACCGCGCGCCGTTCAGGATGTTCTCGACCGCTATCATGTGCGGTACATCGTCGTTGGCGATGTCGAGCGGATGACGAAACTCGGCGCGGGGCAGATCGGCGCGCAGCGGAATGGCGAGGCGTACGCCTCGTCGGCGGGGCTGGCGACCCTCAATCGGATGGTGGATCAGGGGATGCTGCACGTCGCGTGGCAGTCCGGCACGACGCTGCTGTACGAAGTCGCCGGTGGCTGGCGCGCGGGAGCGACCGATGCTCGCTAGTGCAGTCGGCTGGGGAGCCGCATGGCTGCTCTGGCTGCTGATCCTCGCGGTGATCGCTCTCCCACTCACCTACCGCCTGATGTCGGGCTTGCCGAGTCGCGGGATCGCACTCGCCCCGGTCGTCGGCCTACTGCTCGTCTCATGGGTCAGTTGGGCGCTCGCTTCGCTGCATCTCGTGCCGTTCGGTCGCCCATCGCTGTTGTGTTCGGCGCTGATCGTCGCGGCATGTTCGCTGCTCGCGATGGTGACGGATCGCGGGCGAATGGCACGGTGGCTGCTGCGACATGGTAGTCTCGCCATCGTGTTTGCGGCGATGTTCCTCGTTGTCTTCGCGCTCTTTTTCTGGCTGCGCGGCTACTACCCCGACGTGCGCAGCACCGAAAAGCCGATGGAGATTGGCTTTTTGACGAGCACGATGCGCGCGCGCTGGATGCCGCCGCATGACGCGTGGCTGTCGGGGTATGGGATCAACTACTACTACTTCGGCTACGTCGAGACGGCGACCCTCGGTCTGCTCGCGGGCGTGCGGCCGGAGGTGGCGTTCAACTTGATGAGCATTTCGCTCCCGGCGCTGACCTTCTGCGGCGCCAGCGGAATCGCCTACGATCTGCTGGCGCGGTTTCGGCGAGAGCGCGGGATTGCCGCCGGGAAGTTTCGTCCGCTCGTCGCGTCGGTCGTCGGCGGGTTGCTGGTGGCGATTGCTGGAAACGCATTCGGCTTCGCGCGGCTCTTAACAAATCCGGCGAGTGTCGTCCACGCGAACTTCTGGACCGGGATCGGCTGGAACAGCACGCGCGTCGTCAAGGATCACATCATCCCCGGTTCGGTCGCCGAGATGATTACCGAGTTCCCGCTCTTCAGTTTCCTGTTGGGTGACATCCATCCCCATGTCCTCGCGTTGCCAACCGTCCTGCTGGCGGTTACCGTGGCAATCGGGCACTGGCTGCGCCCTGCCCATCGCGCCGCGCCTGCCGGTAGTGTAGGCTTCAGCCTGCCTCCCCAGACCGAGACGCACGCTGAAGCCTACGCTTCTGCGGGATTGCAGATCACTGGGAAAGGGAGGGAGACGCAGGCTGAAGCCCACGCTACCAAGGGGATGCAATTTCTCGCGTGGCTCTGCCCCGACGCCCCACGGTATGTGTTGACGGCACTGGTGATCGGGGCATTGTACCCGACGAACGCCTGGGATTTGCCGACGTTTGCGCTGCCGATCCTCGCGGCGGTCGTGCTCCGTCGCCCTGGCTGGCGGTGGCACGCCGTGGGTCGGGCGGCGCTCTTGTGCGTGGGCGCAGTCTTGCTTTATCTGCCGTACTACCTCAATTTCAAGAGTCTGGTCGGCAATCCCGGCGATGTGCCCGCATTCGTGCAAAGCCTCGAAGAAATACCGGTGCTCCATACGATCATTCAGACATTCGGGATTGTGACGTGGCCGCATACGAACCTGCTTCAATTCCTCGCGGTCTTCGCCGTGCCGCTGCTCGCGGCGAGCACGCTGATTTTTCGTGGCGCTATCGGGCGCCCGCACGCGATCACGGCGAGCGAGCAGCGCTTCGTGCTCATTGCCGGCGTTGCGGTCGGCGCGGTCGCCCTGCTGACGCGGACGGCGATGTTGCTGCCCACGGGCATTTTCGCGATCGCCGGTGTTCTGGCTCTGCGTCGGCCCTCTTCCCGCCCGGTGATCGGTCGCGCTTCGTGGCGCGCCTGGACGCCGATGGATCGCGCCGTGACGGGGATTGCCCTGTATGGCGCGCTGCTGCCGGTGATCCCCGAATTCGTCTTCCTCCGTGACGCCTTCGACAACCGGATGAACACGATGTTCAAGGTAGATTATCAATCGTGGGTCCTGCTGATGCTCGCGGGTGCGTACGGTGTCGTGACGCTGGTGTGGACGGCGGCAACGGCGTCGCGTACTCCGGCGATCAGTGTGCCGCGCGTCCGATTCGCCGCCGTGGCGGTCGGATTGGCGCTGCTCACCGTGATGGCGGCGGTCTACCCGATCTTTGTGCCGTACCAGCGGACGGGCCACTTCGGCACTGAGGGCACGGACTTTGGCAGCGACGGATTGAGATGGCAGGGCTTGGATGGGTTCCACTATGTGAGCGAATCGAATCCCGATGAGTTCGCGGCGATGCAGTGGCTACGCGATCACGCGGGCACGGACGATCATCTGATCGAGGCGGTCGGCAACTCGTACGGCGACTCGCATGGCTGGTTTCAGAGCCGCTTCGCCGCCGCAACCGGCATCCCCGGTGTGCTCGGCTGGTACTTCCATGAGGCGCAGTGGCGGGGCGGGTCCGATCAGATCGTCACACACATGCTACCCGAGCGCGCCGCCGACATCGGCACGTTGTACGGGACGACGAACACCGCCGACGCGCGCCGCATCCTCGCCAAGTATCAGATCACCTGGGTGATCGTCGGGCTGACAGAAGAGGAAGGGGAGGGGCACTGCTCCGTGCCCGTCGGCTGCCCGCCCTATGCCGCGCCGGGCCTCGCGAAGTTCAACGACATGCTCGACCTCGCGTTCCGTCACGGTCGCGTCTCGATTTATCGCGTGACGTGAGTGGAGCGTTTCATATCCGTCCTGCCTCGAAAGGATGTGAAATCATGGTGATACCACGACCGGACGTAGATGTGCCGATGCCAATCCCGCTCGTTTTTTTCGGCTCGCCGCCCTTCGCCGTGCCGACACTGACCGCTCTTGCGATGGATGCCCGGTATGATGTTCGCCTCGTTGTCACGCAGCCGCCGCGTCCGTCCGGGCGCGGCCGGCAGGTGCATCGGAGCGCCGTCCACGAAGCGGCCGACGCGCGCGGCCTGCCGGTGCTCGCGCCGGAGCGATTGCGCGATCCGGCTGTTGTGGCGCAACTGGGCGCGGTCGCGCCATCGCTGTTCGTCGTCGCGGCATACGGCAAAATCCTGCGCCCCGATGTCCTGGCGATACCGGATCGCGGGACGCTGAATGTCCACGCGTCGCTGCTGCCGAACTATCGCGGCGCTTCGCCGATCCATGCGGCGATCCTCGACGGCGCGACCGAGACGGGCGTTTCGATCATGCTGATGGATGTCGGGCTGGACACCGGGCCGGTACTCGCGCGGCAACGCATACATATCCCCGAAGACGCAACAACAGTTTCGTTGAGCGAGTCTCTCGCGGACTTGGGTGCATCCTTGCTGGTTGAGACGGCCGTCCGATGGGTGAAAGGGGAGATAACGCCGTCGCCACAGGACGACCGCGCGGTGACAGTGACGCGCCTCATCGAGAAGGAGGACGGAAACGCCCGGTGGGAGGATTCGGCGGCGCGAATCGTGCGGATGGAGCACGCATATCGGCCATGGCCGGGCGTGTTTACGTTTCTTGGCGCGAAGCGACTGCTGCTGCACGATCTTCGCGCCGCCGAACCTCTCTCGGTTGGCGTTTCTCCCGGCACAATTGTCGCGATTGACGCGGACGGTATGCGCGTCCGCGCGGGCGACGGCGATGTGCGCGTCGCGCGCGTGCAGCCCGAGGGCAAAGCGCCAATCGCCGCTGCCGCCTTTGCGAGTGGGCGACCGGGGCTTGTCGGTACCCGTCTGACGATGACGCCGACGAGCCAGAGCGAGTAGCGCCATGCGGTGCAGCGTGCTATAACAATTACGTCGGTAGTGTGGAGCGAAAGGACGCCGCATGCACCTGATTTTCCGGATGATGCGCTACCTCCGCCCGTATCGGCGTCAGGCGATCGGGTCATACACGGCGCTAATTCTCGCCATTCTCCTGCAACTTGCTGTGCCGCTCCTCGTCCGGCAGATCATCAACTCGGCGATCGGCGCCGGCGATCGACGTTTTCTCGTCATCGCGGCGGTGGGCATCGTCGTCGTCACGCTTGGGCAATCCACGTTCATGTACACGCGCTCGTACTGGCTCCAGTATTTGGCCGAGCGTGTCGCCTTTGACTTCCGCAACGAGATGTACCTGCATCTGGAACGGCTCTCGTTCTCCTTCTACGACACCGCACAGACCGGGCAACTGCTTTCCCGCGCGACGGAGGATGTCAACAACATCCGGCGCTTCTTCATGTTCGGGCTGCGGATGGCCGTACAATCCGGGCTGCTGCTGCTCGGTGTGGCGATCGTCATGCTGCGCCTGAACTGGCAACTGGCGCTGCTCGCCCTCTCGACCGTGCCGTTTTTGCTTTGGGTGACGCTCTGGTTCAGCACCTCGATCCGACCGCTCTTTTTGCGCGCGCAGACGCAGTTCGGCGTGACGATGAACGCGTTGCAGGAGAATCTGGCGGGCGTGCGGGTCGTGCGGGCCTTCGCGCGGGAGGACTTCGAGATCGCGAAGTTCGAACGCGAGGCGACCGCGCTCTATGACCGGCAGATGGACGCGGCGCGCCGCTGGACGTTTGTTTTCCCGCTGATGTCCTTCATCACCGGCCTCGGCATCGCGATCATCATCGGGTACGGCGGTTCGGCGGTGATCCGGCATGATTTGCAGGTTGGCACGCTGCTCGCCTTTTATCTCTACCTGACGATGCTCGCCGAGCCGGTGCGCAATGTGGGCTGGATCGTCAACAATGTGGCGCGCGCCCAGGCATCGGCGGAGCGCGTTTTCGAAATACTCGACAAGAAGCCGCAGATTTTCTCGCCCCCGGAGCCGCACCGGCCCGACGCCGTGCGCGGCCACGTTGTCCTCGACAATGCGCAGTTTGCGTACTCGACGGAAACGCGGGATGTGCTGCGCGGCGTTTCGATTGACGCGCCGCCCGGATCGGTGACGGCGCTGCTCGGCGCGACGGGCAGCGGCAAAAGCAGCATCATCCAATTGCTGCCGCGCTTCTACGATGCGACCGCCGGTGCGATCCGGGTTGACGGTGTGGATGTGCGCGACTGGGATTTGGCGATCCTGCGCAAGAATGTTGGGCTGGTGTTGCAGGAGACATTCCTGTTCTCCGTTTCGATCCGCGAGAACATCGCCTACGGCAATGACGACGCGACGGAACAGCAGGTCGTCGCGGCGGCGAAAGCGGCCCAGGCGCACGACTTCATCGCTGCGCTGCCGAGCGGCTACGACACGCTGCTCGGCGAGCGCGGCGTCAACCTTTCCGGTGGGCAGAAACAGCGGCTGGCGATTGCGCGTGCGTTGCTTCTCAACCCGCGCATCCTGATCCTCGATGACGCGACGAGCAGCGTGGACATGGAGACGGAATACGAGATTCAGCGCGCCCTGAACATCCTGATGGAGGGCCGCACGACCTTTATCATCGCCCAGCGCCTGAGTAGCGTGCGGAATGCGGATCAGATCTGCGTGTTGAGCGAGGGGCAGATCGTCGAACGGGGTACACACGCCGATTTGCTTTCCCACGGCGGCTTGTACACCGAACTGCACGGCCTCCAGATGCGCGATGAGGATGTAATTGCGGCGGAGTTTCGCGCCGACCTGCCGGTCGAGGGCGATGGTGACTAATGAGGTGTTCCGCCGATGATGAATTTCCAGGGTGATCCCGACGACCTGCTTGGTAAGGTGTTCGACAGACACACGGCCCGGCGATTGCTCGGCTTCTTGCGCCCGTACCGGTGGCAGGTGCTGCTCGCCTGCGCGGCGGTGCTGGTTGGGACGTTCTGCGACCTTTCGCTGTACTGGCTGTTCGGGCGCGCGATTGATAAGGGCGTCAACCATGGCAGTTTCGCAACGCTGTTCGGCATCGTCGGATTCTTTCTCGGCTCCCTGGTCATCGCGTTCCTTTCGCGCTGGCTGCTTTTTTTTCTGATGGCGCGGGTCGGCAACCGCGTGATCTTCGATCTGCGCGCGGCGTTGTTCCGGCACATGCAGGCGCTCGGCCTGAAGACCTATGACCGGATGGGCATCGGCCGGATGATGTCGCGCAGCCAGAACGATGTGACCGTGCTTGAGGATTTCCTTTCGACCGGGATGATCAGCGTCCTGTCCGACCTCCTGACGCTGGTCGGCGTCGTCATCGCGATGTTCGCGCTCAATGTGCGCCTCGCGTTGATCTCCTACACGGTGCTGCCGCTGATGTTTATCCTGATGTACTTCTGGCGCAAGCGCGCGATCCAAACCTACCGCGCGACGCGCATCGCGATCAGCCGGGTGACGGGGAATTTCGCGGAGAACATCAACGGGATGCGCGTCGTGCAATCGTTCGGGCGCGAGGGGCGGAACTTCGATGGGTTCCGCGTCCTCAATCAAGACAATCTCGACGCGAATGCGGACGCCGCGCGGCTCTCGGCGTTCCTGTTCCCAGCTGTCGAATTACTCAGCGCGATGGCGACGGCGATCGTCCTCCTATTCGGCGGATTGCGCGTGATTAGTGGCGGCCTGACGGTCGGCGCGCTGATCGCCTTCCTTGGCTACGTGACGCGGTTTTTCCAGCCGGTGCGGACCCTGTCGGATCGGTACAATACACTCCAGGCCTCCACCGTCGCGGCGGAGCGCATCTTCGAACTGCTGGATGAGCGACCGGAAATCGTGGACGCACCGGACGCATATCCGCTGCCGTCGATCGGCGGCGAGATCACGCTCGATCATGTGACGTTCGGTTACAACGCGACACCCGTGCTGTATGACCTGAATCTGACGATTGCGCGCGGCAAGACGGTCGCCTTTGTCGGCGCGACAGGGGCAGGGAAGTCGAGCCTCGTCAATCTCGTGCCGCGTTTCTACGACGTGCGGGAGGGCGCGGTGCGGATTGATGGGCACGATGTCCGCGATGTGCAGCTCGCGTCGCTCCGCAGCCAGATCGCGGTCGTCCTGCAGGACCCGTTCCTATTCGCGGGCACGATCGCCGACAATATCCGCTACGGTCGCCTCGACGCGACGGACGCCGAGGTGGAGGAGGCCGCGCGGGCGGTCGGGGCGCACGGCTTCATCGCGCAACTGCCGAGCGGCTACGCGACCGAGATTCAGGAGCGTGGCGGCGGCCTCAGTGTTGGACAGCGGCAACTGGTGGCGTTCGCGCGCGCGCTACTCGCCGATCGGCGCGTGCTGATCCTCGATGAGGCGACGAGCAGCGTGGACACCCAGACGGAGCGGATCATTCAGGAGGCCCTGAAACGCGTCCTCGCGCATCGCACCGCGCTCGTCATCGCGCACCGCTTGAGCACCGTCGTGGATGCTGATGAGGTCGTCGTCCTCGATCATGGGCGGATCGTCGAGCGCGGCACGCACGCCGAACTGCTGATGCAACGCGGCTTCTACTTTAACCTCTACGCGATGCAGTTCCGCACCCGCGATGCGGAGCGAGACGGCCGCGCGGCGGACTGAGCGCGGATCAGCCAAAGAGCGTCAGTTGTTGATGCCGGACGCATTGCCAGATCGGGCCGACAGCGTGGCGCGGCAGTGCGGACACACTGGCGCGGTGGCGGCCGGCCGCATGCAATATGCCGGTGACGGTTTCGACGGCCACCTCCGGCGTGTTGTTGTTCGCGGACAGATGCGCGAGCCAAATATCGCGCGGGCGATCATCGGTAAACCCCTGCGCGAGCAATGCGCCGCAATCCGTATTGGAGAGGTGGCCGCCATGCCCCTGGATGCGCGCCTTGAGGAACCACGGATACGACCCGGCGTCGAGCATCGCCGCGTCATAGTTTGCTTCGATCACAACGAGGTCCGACGCGCCAACCGCCGTTCGGACGCTCTCCGACGCGCCGCCCAGATCGGTGAAGAGGGCAACCGTGCAACCGTCCGCCTCGACGATGAAGCCGTAGGTCGCGGCGGCGTCGTGCGAGACGCGGCACGGCGTCACGGTGATGTCACCGACCGTCCAACTGCCGCGCGGATCGAACGCGTCGGTCACGACATCGCCGAGCCACGTCGCCTCGCGGATGAACTCGGGGCTGGCGACGACGGGCAGACGATACGTCGCGTGCAGTGGACGGACAGACTGCGTGTGATCCGAGTGTTCGTGCGAGAGGAGTACGGTATCGAGTTCGCTCGGGTGGATGCCGAGGCGCGCAAGGTTTTTGCGAAGCCGCGGATAGGGCACGCCGCAATCCACGAGGATCGTCCGGTTCGCGGCGCTGCGAATTACCGTCGCGTTTCCGCTGCTGCCACTCCCCAAACTACATACGAGCACGCGCATCTCCTTGCGATGATCCCGGTGCCGGGCATCAGGCTGCCTGCTTGTGGTATGGTATCAAGGGTGTTCGATACACGAAAGAGAGTAGCCGGATGGTTTTCGACTTTGGTGGTCGGCCGCAACCATTGCGGCCTGAGCGACGCGAACCGTCCGGCACGGGCGGCGGTGCATCGGGCGGGATCGGGTCGGGCGAACGACCGTGGTGGCTTTGGCCAGCGGCGGTGCTCGCGGCGGGGGCGCTGATCCTCTTCGCGCTGCTTACGACGGCCGGATTCTGGACCAATCTCTGGTGGTTCTCCAGCCTCGGCTTTCGCAATGTCCTTGTGACGCGATATGTTGCGACGATCCTCTCATTCCTCGTCGGTTTCGCCATCGCGGCGCTTTTTATTGGCATTAACCTTTCCGTGGCATTGCGTTCGGATGGCGGGTTCGGCCTGACGGTCGGGGACGTGCGCATCGGGCGACGGCTCAGTCTTGTTGCGCTGGTTGGCGTGACGGTCGCTTTGAGCGGGTTATTCGCGCTCTCGGTCGGGGCGGAATGGGAACTATTCCTCCGCTTTCTCAACCGGACTACCTTCGGCGTCACGGATCCGCAATTCCATCAGGATGTTTCGTTCTATGTCTTCACGCTGCCGGTTTTGTCGTTCTGGCGGTCATGGGCGATGTCGCTAATCATCCTGACGGCGATTGCGGTCGCGGCGGTCTATGCGGCCAAACTCGGCATGGATCTCGCGGAGGGGCGGTTTCATCTGCCGCCGCACACGCGCGCGCATCTCTCGCTGCTCGGCCTCTTCTTTCTCGTCGGCATGGCGCTTGGCTACTGGATCAATACGCGGGAACTCGTCTATTCGTCGCGCGGCGTCGTCGAGGGCGCATCGTACACGGATGTGAACGCGCAGATACCGGCCAATTACATCTTGCTCGGCATCTCGCTCGTCGCTGCCGCACTGCTTGGGCTGAACGCGTTTCGCCGTCAGTTGCCTCTTTTTGTCGGGACGCTCGGTGTCTGGGCGGTCGCGGCGGTGCTGATCGGGTCAGGGTATCCGGCGGCGGTGCAGTCGGTGCGGGTGCGCCCGAACGAACTCGGCAAAGAGCGGCCCTACATTGATCGCAACATCGCGATGACGCGCCAGGCATTCAATATTGACCAAGTGGAGCAGCAGCAACTGCCCGGCGTCGGCGATCCGACGCAGGCGGGACTGGATGCGAACAAGGCGTCCATTTCCAACATTCGTTTGTGGGACGACCGCGTCTTGTTGCAGTCGTACGCGCAACTTCAGCAAATTCGCCAATACTACGCATTCAAGGATGTGGATATTGACCGCTATCGCGTGGACGGGCAATACCGGCAGATCATGCTTTCGGCGCGCGAACTCGATTCCGGCCAACTCGCGGCGCAATCGCAGACGTGGCAGAACCGTCACCTGATCTACACGCACGGGTTCGGCGTCGTCGCGAGCACCGCGAATGAGGTGGTCGGCGGCGGCAATCCGAACATCATCCTCGGCGACATCCCGCCGCGCGGCCCGAGCGATCTCCAGGTGCAGGAGCCGCGCATCTACTACGGCGAAGTCACGAACGACTATGTCTTCGTGAAAACCCAGCAGCCCGAATTCGACCGCCCGTCGGGGACGGCGTCGCAATCGCAGGAGGAGACCACGACGTATACCGGCGGGAATGGCGTCGCGGCGGGGAGTTTTTTCCGAAAGATGGTGCTCGCGGCGTATCTTGGGGAGCCGAAGGTGCTGCTCAATGGCGACATCACGGGGAATGCCGAGGTGCTCTTTCGTCGCAATATCGTGGAGCGCCTGCACACCGTCGCGCCGTTCCTCCGCTACGACAACGATCCGTATCTCGTCATCATGGACGGCCACCTCGTCTGGTTGAATGATGCCTACACGATCACCAGCCGCTACCCCTACGCGACGCAGTACAATGGCGGGGGCAACATCACCGGCGGCTTCAACTACATTCGCAATAGCGTCAAGGCGACGGTGGACGCCTATGATGGCACGGTTCGTCTGTACGTCGCCGATCCATCCGACCCAATCATCCAGACGTATCAGAAGATCTATCCGTCACTCTTCCAACCGAGCGAAGCGGCGCCGCCATCGCTCCGGGCGCATTTCCGCTACCCCGAGGATTATTTCAATGTCCAGACGGTGATGTACACCCGCTACCATGTGCAGAATGCGCAGGTCTTTTACGGGAGCGAGGACCAATGGGCGATTGCCAACGAGCAGGTGGGTCCGAAGAAAGAAGTCCAGCGAATCGCTTCCTACTATGTGCTCGTCCGGTTGCCGGGGCAGCAACAGGAGGAGTACGTCCTCGTGCGCCCGTTCACACCCGGTGGCGGGACGAACAACCGGCAAAACATGGTGGCGTTCCTCGCTGGGAGATCGGATGGCGCGAACTACGGCAAACTCGTCTCCTACGAGTTCCCGCGGCAACTGACGGTGCAGGGGCCGCAGCAAGTCGAGGCGCGCATCAATCAGGAACCGGACATATCCAAGGAGATCACCCTGCTCGACCAAGCCGGTTCACAGGTGATCCTGGGGAACTTCCTCATCATCCCGATTGACAACACGCTCCTTTATGTCGAGCCACTCTATGTGCAGGCAACCAACAGTCCGTTTCCCGAACTGAAGCGAGTAATTGTGGCGTCGCAGAACAAAGTGGTGATGCGCTCGTCGCTGGATGAGGCGATTGCCGCCCTTGTCGGTTCCGGCGCGCCGAATGCGACCGTGCCAACGGCGACGGGGCAGCCGCCAGCGCCTACATCGGCGGGTGGCACCGATACGACGCGGGCCGCCGATGCCTTGAGCCATTATCAGCGGGCGCAGGATGCGCTGAAGACGGGTGACTGGACGACCTTCGGCAACGAACTCGCGCAGGTGCAGCAGATCCTCCAGCAGATCGCCGGCCCGACCACGCCGCCCGCAGTGCAGCCGGCGGCGACCCCGACCGGTGCCGTCCGACCCGCGCCGAGCGCGACACCGCGACCTTAAGTAGGGGCGGGGAGGCCGACGAAGAGGGCGCGACCGACGCGGATGTGGGTCGCGCCCTCTTCGATTGCGATGGGGAAATCGTTCGACATGCCCATCGAGAGAATGGGTAGAGGATGACTTGGGGCAGCGCGTTGGAGATCATCGCGCAATGTACGCAGTGCATGGAACGCCGGGCGCGCATCTTCAGGATCGTCGCTCTGCTGGGCAATGGTCATCAAACCAAGGAGACGGAGGTTTTCGCATTTAGAAATGACATATCCATATAGCTCAAAAACCTCGCTCGAATCCGCCCCTTGCTTTGTCACATCAGCAGCAGTATTGATCTCCAGTAGCACATCTCGGGTCATACCCCGGCGTGCCGATTCGCGCTGAAGAGCATCCGCAAGTGCGATCCGGTTTACGGAATGGATCATGTCGAACAGATCAACGACATCACGCGCCTTATTCGTCTGGAGGTTACCGATCATGTGTAGACGCACGCCCTCGGAGAGGGGAGGGTGCGGGCTGCGGCGTCCAAACTTTTCGACCGCATCCTGCACGCGGTTTTCCGCGATCTCACGGACGCCCGCCGCGATCAGCGCGTCGGCAACCGTCCGATCCACACTCTTCGTCACGCCGATGAGGGTTACATCATCTACGGACCGGCCCGTGCGGCGACACGCCACAGCGACTTCATTGCGTACGCGCGCAACATTGCTCTCGATCGTCGTCGCAAGAGACATGAGCAATCACTCCTCGATGGAGAGCAGCACCGCGAACCGGCCCTCGGCTTCGTTGTGGTGTTGTGAGTACCGATGGGAGAAGAAGCGGTCACCCTGCTCGAATGTGCATATCCCACTCGTATAGATTCGCCCCGCAGCGACCCCCACGCGACGGAACTGCGCGGCGTTCGCCTCCCAGAGGTTGAGGTTTGTGCCATTGTCGTGTCGGGAGATAAGGGCATCGGTCGGATACGCGTCAGTGAACGTCGAAACGACTTCGGGTCCGACCGCGTAGACGCGCGGCCCGATGCTTGGGCCAATCACGGCCGTCAGATTCTCCGGCACACTGCCATACCGTTCGCGCATTGCTGCGATGACGCTGCCCGCCATCCCGGCAAGGGTACCGCGCCAACCGGCATGGGCAAGTGCAATGGCCCGACGCTCGGTGTCCACGACGATCAGCGGGACGCAGTCGGCGAAACACATCATCAGCGCCAACCCTGATTCGTCGGTCAGCAACCCATCGGTCTGGGGGATCACCGTCGTCGGGGTGAGCGCGCCACGTCCTGCATCATCCCAGCCGACCGGACGGACGGTTGTCCGATGCACCAGGCCGCTCATCACTGCGTGATCCGGCGTGCGGCCAATGGATGCGAGCGCGTGCGTACGGTTCTCGATGATGCCTTGCGGGTCGGCAGCGCCCGTAGAAAAACTCATATCTCCGCCCAGCGGTCGCGCGTCGTCACGTGTCGTCACGCAATGACGCAGCCACGGGATCGCCGCCAGGGCGGGGAGAATGACCGTCGCTGAAGTCGCTAAAGTCGCCATACCGCTACGTACCGCCCTTGCGGGCATAGTCGAGCAGGATGCGATCGATCAGGTCCTCGACAGGCGCGAGATCATCGGTGAATATTCGCGGCCCCGGCGCGGCCTCGCGCACGTGACCGTCCTGCAGGGCCGCGTCGCCGAGGGTGACAAGGGCGGATGTCGGGTCGGTTTGCCGGACGGCGTTGATGTTCGCGGCGAAATTGGCGAGCGATGCCGGGCGCTTCGTGCCGATCACCATTGTGTTGGTGAATGCGGGCGTGTCAATCAGATAGACATTCGGGAAGACCGACCGCATCGTGTCGCTGATCACATTGACGAGGCGGAAGTCGGTGTTCGTGCGCCCGGCATTGACGATAAACGTCCCATCGTCATTGAGATGGTCGTACGCTTCGCGGAAAAACTCCTGCGTCGTCAGCTGGAAGGGGATATACGGCTGATGGTATGCGTCCGCGCCGATCACATCGTATTTCTTCTCGGTTGTGCGCAGGTAGTAGCGACCGTCCTGGACGATCACATGGACGTTCGGCGCGTTGAGGTTGAAGAACTGACGCGCGACATCGACGATCTTCGGGTCAATCTCCACGCCATCAATGTTGACCTGTGGGCCGTAGATTTGCGTCATGCGCTGCGCGACCGTGCCCCCCGCGAGACCGACGATGCAGACATCCTTGATCGTGTTCGGGCGCGCATTCGCGACAAAGAACGGAGCGACGGCAAAGTAGTCCCACGGCCCGTTGCTGAGTGGCTGCACCGTCTCATTGGGATAATACAGCGAGTGGATTGCGTGCCCCTCGTTGAGGTAGAGTTCGTTCGCGCCATTGGCGGGATTGCGCCCTACCTGGATGAAATTGTACGCGGATTCGCCCTGCCAGATAATCTCGCGGCCCCCCTCGACCGGGCGGACGAAGCCGCGATGCCCAAATCCCGCGATGCCCGCCATAATCAGCAGCAGTAGCGCGACCGCGATCAGCAGACGGGCACGGTCGCGTGTTCGCGGCGCGCGGACCAGGCCGAGGAGCGAGGCCGCGAGCAGCACGATCGAGAAGATGTAGAAGGTGCGAAAGGTGCCGAGCCGGGGGATGAGCAGAAAGGTCGGCACGAAGGTCCCGACAATACTGCCGACGGTACTCAGTGCATACAAAGAACCCGATGTATTCCCGGCGCCGGAAACGGAGGCCAGGGCGAGCCGGATCGCGAATGGCGAGACACAGCCGAGCAACGTCACCGGGACGGCGAAGAGGATCAGCGTGCCGACGAGTGAGCTGTAGAAGCCGCCGAGCGAGATCGCGGTGAATGCCGTCAGGCTTTTGGCGAGGATTGGCTGGGCCAAAAGGGGGATCAGGCCCGTGACAAACGCCGCAGCAGCGGTGATCGCATAGAGCAGCGAGAGATGCGGCCACCGATCCGCGATCCGACCACCGACCGCGTAGCCGATCGAGAGATAGATCAAGGTCAGGCCGATCAGGTTCGCCCAGATAAAAAGCGAGGTGCCGAAAAAGGGAGCCAGGAGCCGCGACGCCGCCAGCTCGATGCCGATGCTCACCCCGCCGCTGACAAAGACCACGACGCGCAGATACCAATCAACCGCTGTCATGGTCGCCACGCCTTCTGACGCGGAAACCGACGCATCGAGCGTTCGAGCCAATCGTCGTTCCTCCGTAATAGCAGCAATGAGCAGTGAGTAGCCAGAATCGTACCGATGTTGACACCTGATCCTCGACCGACCGGGTTGCGGCGGAGTATAACACAGCGTCTCGTTACGGGTTTCTGCTACCATGTGCGCGAATGCTCGTGGATGCGCTATGGAAATGAGGAAGATGTGGAAGATTACAAGGACTTGTTGATCCAGATCATGCGGCTCGCGGATCGGGTGACGCTCGCGCGGCTGGGACTGCTGACGGAGATCGTCGTGGATGGCGACGATGCGAAGGCGGGCGGGATGAAGTTCACGCCAGGGATGAGCGATGAATGGGAAAAGTACCCGGCGTACTTCCGCCAAACCTTCGGTTACATCGCCGCGTCGGTACGCGACGGCTATGCCACGCTCGACAGCCCGGCCCGCCCGGTCGAGGTCGAATAGGCCCTGGTCCACTTGTCGCATAAGAAGACTTAAGCGACAACGGTGTGCGTTCGAGATGGACGTTCGTTCCCTTCCGGTGAATATGCGGATTATTGGGATGGCGCAATATCCTCACATTCGTCTCACCTAGTTGACAGAAGATCGTAACCGCACGTACAATGTGACGCATATGCTTCGTCCGTACAAGCGCCCCACAGCGCTTGCGTGTCGTTAAGGATTTGGGGAGGAACGTTCAGATGACCGACGCGTCACCGTTTCAAGAGACGATTGACAAGACACTCCGTCTCGTCTACAGCCAGATGCACCGCTATCACCTGAAACTGTTCGGCAAGGCGCCGGACGCGGTTTCGGTCGATGGGCTGCGGGAAGGCCCGCTTGGCAAGGACTTGTATCATCTTGGTCGGTTGGCGCGCGGCGAGGAGCAAGCGGATCAGGATGAGGTCTTCCGCGCCGTCAATTCCGTGCTCGAGCTGCTCTTCTGGCCCGCCGGTGAGGATCAGTATCAGGTGCCACGGTCCTTCTGGGAAGAACCGCTCGGCAAGATGCTCTCGCAAGCGAAGTTGCGCGCGGTGGATGCGAGTGAGCTGATGAGCATCGGCAATGCGGCGCAGAAACTTGGTGTCACCCGCCCGACGGTCTATCGCTGGATGGACGACCGCGTGCTCAACTACGTGCGCGACGAGATGAGTGGCCGGACGTTCGTCTTCCGCCACGACGTTGACCAACTGAGCGAGGAAGCCGCAACGATCGCCCACGACCAGATCCTCCCGCGCGGCTCAGACAATGGCTACAGCCGGATGGAGCGCGACGAGATACAGTAACCGAGTAGCCGATAGACGGTAGCCAGTAGTCTGAAGCGAAAAAGCGGAGCCTTCTAATGCAGGCTCCGCTTTTTGCTTTTTTGCTTTCTGTTCCGTACTATCTACTGTCTACCGGCTACCGGACACGATCCCCTATTCGACGGGTACGAGCTGCGTAACGCCGGGCACCTGCTGACGCAGGAATCGTTCGATCCCGTAGGTCAGCGTCATCGTGGACATCGGGCAGCCGCCGCAGGCACCGTGGAGGCGCACCATCACGACACCGTCCTCGGTCACTTCCACCAATTCGAGGTCGCCGCCATCGGCCTGCAACGCCGGCCGCACCTTATTCAGCGCAACCAACACCTGATCTTTCATGCGATGCTCCTTTTCGGGGTACCAAGGCCCCGACCTGTCGGGGCGCAAACGGCCACCAACGCAATCATCCTACGTTTCCTCACCCGGCGCGTCAAGCGCATCGCGCCGGTTCCGCCGCCGGTCGAGATACCCCTGCAGAATCAGCGCGGCGGCGCGCGCATCGAGGGTTGTTCGACCTTGTTTCTCGCGACGCACCCCGCGAGACCGGCCGCGTTCCTCCTCAAAGGTACGGGTTGCTTGCGCGGTCGTGAGACGCTCATCAATCACCGATACGTAGACTTTCAGCGGTTCGAGCGCAGCGCGCAACCGGGAGACGAATTGTTCCGTCCATAGTGCTTGAACGCCGCGCTCACCCTTCATATTCCTCGGCAGACCGACCACCACCCGCCGCGCTTCGTACCGACGCACCAATGCAACGATGGCGCGGATCGCCTCGTCCGTACCCTCGTCGCGCTGCGCGACGAGGATCGTCGTTTCCGGTGATGCGATGATTTGCAGTTCGTCGCTCACCGCCACGCCGATGCGATGCGTTCCAACATCCAGCCCGATCAGGCGTTCCGCGCTCAAGGTTGCGGCCCGATGTGCAGATGAATGTGCGACGCGGTGCGCGGCATCCGGTCCCGCACGATCTTTGGTAGCCACGACGGGCCGTAGCGGACGGCATGCGCACCAAAGCGCGGATCGCTTGCTAGGATCTGCTCACTTTCCTGCGCGCCGCGAGAAACGAGCGCGGCGCGCAGGCTCGCCAGGTCAGCATCCGTCACGACCGCGCGCGTCCGCCCCTTAACCGACGCGAAATAGCGCACGAGTGGTCCCTGCACATCCACAAAAGTCGGCTTCGCTTTGACAACCGTTTCGGGCAGCACCTGTCGGGCGCCGCCATCCGCTGCACCCGTCTCGCGCACCGTCTCGGTCAGCCGCCGGTCTATCAGGGCATCGAACGCGCTGTTCTGATAGACCGGCACTTGCGCGGAGATGGCGAGGCGAACATGGACGCTCTCCGCCTGTGTACCGCTCACCGGCTGGGCCGTGGCCGTCGGCGTGCGGAGCACCACATAGTCGTTGAGTGCCGTCGCCCTATCCGGCAATGCCGCATTGACATCGGTGAGGGCGTGGAGCCGAACATCACGCTCCAAACGGGCGCGCAGGCCAGCGATGTCATCATCCGTGACCATCGCCACCTGCTTTTCCGTGCCACCCGTGATCTCGCCGCTGATGTACGTGACATTGTCCGTGTAGCGCGCTGAAAACCCGGCGCCGAGGTTGCCGAGCGGGCCGGGCTGCGACGCCTGCACCTTGCCGCTCACCTCCCCCAGTTGGCCGCGTACGAAATTCAGCCCTGGCACGACGATGTCGCTTTGCAGCACGTAGGAAACGTCTTTTGACCCCTTGAACGCCGTGCCCGCTTTGATCGCTGTCGCCCCGTCGGCGCGGCTGCGAAAGGTCATCACGCCCGCCGCTGTGCCATCTGGAATCGTCGCTTTACCGGTGGCGGGGGCGTCCCCTTCCCGCGCGATGGTCGTCTCGAACGGCGTCGTTTGTAGGGTGTTCGGATCGTCGGTCGGCGCCACGGAGACGGCGAACGGGACGACGCGCGAGAATGCCGCTTCGGCAGGCTGCACCATAATCTCGGCGGTATGGACGCGGGCGACACCAAGGATTGTAGCGATCATGCCCGCGATGATCGCGAGGATGATAAAGTATGCACTACGCAATCGCCGACGCGCGCGCGGGACAATCGCGGCGCGCGGAGCGGGGGCGCGTTCCAGTCTCGCGACCGGGCGAAGCGGTGCCGCTTCGCGGATCGCGCCCGTTCGGTTCGGCGGGCCGTACTGGACGTCGGGTACCGGTGTCGTGCGGTGATCCAGGTGCTCACCGAGCGGGCGCACGCGATAGCCGAAGGCCAGCGCCAAGCCAGTCCGATGGGCGTCCTGCACCTCGATGGTGAGCGAGAGACGCCGTGCCAGCCGAACGGCATCCAATGCACGGAAGTGGTCGGGCGTCGCGAACAGGACAGATAACGGGTCGAGCAGCAACGTCGCACCGCCCGGCGGGCCCTCGCGCAGTTGATCGAGCACACGATCGAGGGTGGAATGTTGCGTGATTCGAATCACCCGATCCGTAACGTGCTCGACCATTGTGTCCCCTTCGTCCCTCAGCCCGACTGCCCGAGACGTGCCGCGATATGTATCCGTGCTGTCTCGAGCGCGACATCGAGCGCGTCGCCGTTCGGGCCACCGCCCTGCGCGCGGTTGTCCCGTCCCCCGCCCCGGCCACCGACTGCCGCCGCCGCTTCCTGGAGGATCTTCCCGGCGGAGACGCCCCGCGCGATCAGATCGTCCGAGACGAGTGCAAGCAACTTCGCCTTGCCGTCGTCCACATTGCCGAGTATGACGACACTCGGGCCATCGAGGATATGGTCGCGCAGTTGATCGCCGAGTGTACCGAGGTCGCCCGTGTCAGCACGCGCCACGAGTATCCGCACGCCATCCACCACCGTCGCCCGATCGAGCAGGCTGCCGACCGATGCGCGGGCGACCTGCGCGCGGAGCGCCTCGATCTCGCGGTCTTTGGCCCGCAATTGCTCCCGTTGCGCGTGGATGCGCTCCGGCAGATCCTCCGGCTTGCCGCGAAATTCCGCCGCAAGATCGCCGACCATCGTTTGTAGCGCACCGATATATTCGATGGCCGGGACGCCCGCCATCGCCTCGATCCGGCGCACACCAGCGGCGGAACTCTCCTCGCCGACGATCACCAGCGGCCCGACCTCGCCGGTACGGCCAACGTGTGTGCCGCCACACAGCTCCCGCGAGTAGTCGCCGACATGGACGACGCGCACCGTGTCGCCGTACTTCTCGCCGAACAGCGCCATCGCCCCACCGGCGACCGCGTCATCGTAGGCCATCACGGTCGTCTCGACGGGCGTATCGGCCAACACCTGATCGTTGGCGATCTCCGCCACGCGCCGCAATTCCTCGCCGGTCATCGCCCCGGAGTGGGTGAAGTCGAAGCGCAGCCGGTCGGGTGCGACGAGCGAACCTGCCTGCTTCGCGTGCTCGCCGAGGACGATATGCAGCGCCCGATGGAGCAGGTGGGTCGCCGTGTGGTTGCGCCGGATCGCCGCTCGCCGTGCGAAGTCCACCGCCGCCCGCACGGTGTCCCCCACGCGCAGCGACCCTTCGGTGACCTGCCCGCGATGCGCGGCCAGCGACGTGTTCGGTCGTCGTGTGTCCACGACCGCGAAGATGCCCGCTTCGGCGGTGAGCAGACCGGTGTCGCCGACTTGCCCGCCCGACTCGCCGTAGAAGGGGGTGCGGTCGAGGAAGACGACGACCGTTTCGCCCACCTCCGCGCCCTCGCGCGCGCCGTCGTCACCGAGGATTGCAACAATCGTGGCGTCCGCCTCAGTCGTCTCGTAGCCGAGGAAAGCCGTCGCGGGCAGCCCGAGCGCGCCGATCGTTTGCATGTTCGCCATCGCCGCTTTGTCGAAGGCGGCAGACGACCGGCTCTGCTCCCGCTGTGTCTGCATCGCCTGTGTGAACCCCGGCTCGTCAATCGTCAAGCCCTGCTCGCCCGCGAGTTCGCGGGTCAGGTCGGGCGGGAAGCCGAAGGTGTCGTAGAGGCGGAATGCCTGCTCGCCGGGGATTTCGGTCGCGCCCTGCCGCTGCAACTCCTGCGCGAGCGTCCCGAACCGCCCAAGGCCCGCCTGCAAGGTGCGCCCGAACGTCTCCTCTTCACGCTCGACGACGCGCAAAATGTGCGCCTCGCGCTCGCGCAGTGCGGGGTAGCTGCGCCCCATCTTCGCGATCACCGCGCCGACCGTCTCCGTCGCGAATGGACGCTCGATGCCAAGAAGCCGCCCCTGGAGGATCAGCCGCCGCAGGACGCGCCGCAGGACATAACCGCGCCCCTCATTGCTCGGCAGTACGCCATCGCCGATCAGGAACGTCACACCGCGGCTGTGGTCCGAGATGATCCGCAGCGAGCGATCCACTTTTGTGTCGCGGCCGTACACAACGCCCGCAAGACCCGCCGCCTTCACGATGATCGGCGTATGGAGATCGGTTTCATAGAACGTCGGCACATCCTGCAAGATGAGCGCGAGCCGCTCAAGCCCCATGCCCGTGTCAATATTCTTCCGCGCGAGCGGCGTGTTCGCCCCGTTCGCGGCGCGAGAAAACTCCATAAAGACGAGGTTCCACACTTCGAGAAAGCGGTCATCTTCGCCGGGCTGGCCTTCCGGGTAGGGCTTGCCGTACTGCGGGCCGCGATCCATATGCACTTCTGAACACGGGCCATTGGGGCCGATCCAACTGCTGGCAGGAGTATTGGATTCCGGTGGCCACCAGTTATCCTCCCGCGCGGTCGCCGTGATGACGATCCGGTCGAGCGGCACGCCGATCACCTCGTGCCAGATCGTGCGGGCGTCCTCGTCGTCGGGGTAGATCGTCGGGTACATCCGCTCCGGGTCAATGCCGTAGCCGTTGGTCAGCAGGTCCCACGCGAAGGTAATCGCGTCGTGCTTGAAGTAATCCCCCACCGAGAAATTGCCAAGCATTTCGAGGAAGGTGCCGTGGCTCGGATCGCCGACCTCCTCGATGTCGGGCGTGCGGAAGCACTTCTGCACCGTGACGAGGCGCGGTGCGGGCGGATCCTCCATACCGAGAAAGAAGGGCGTGATCTGTTGCATCCCGGCAATCGTCAGCAGCGACCCTGTGTCGCTCGGCGGGATGAGCGACGCGCTCGGCAGGTGGCGATGACCGTGGCGAACGAAATAGTCAATGAATGTCTGGCGAATTGTCTCGCTGTCCATCGGATTCATTGGGCACTGCTCCTTATGACGGACCGCTCATCGCATTGTAGGCGACGGCGGGCCGAACTGTCAACGAATTTCCCTGTACGTACTGTCCGTACACGTCGGGGAGCACGAGATGAGGCGGTCTACTCGCGCGTATTGGCGGGTGGATCGGGGTGTTTACTGTTGGGCCAGAGGGGCGGCTGGCCAGCCGCCCACACAGCACCTCTGAGGAGTGTTCATACATGTTCCTACTATCTTTTATCGGGTGGCGTAGGCTTCAGCCTGCGTTCCTATAGAGACGGAAATCTTCGAGAAAAGACCGCCGGCTGAAGCCTACGCTACCATGTATTCCGTCACCTGCTGCCACAGGTCGGACGCTTTGGTACAATCGTAGCATGAATACGCACGAGACACCCACCACGACAATTGACACCGAATCATCCACCGACGAGCAGGCGATGCCTGTGATGACGGTCGTGCTCGACGACGCCTCCGGGAAGGCGCCGCGTGCCCGGCGTTCCGGCGAGCGGCACGACTACACCGACCGTCTTGGCGCGCTCGCCGCCGCGCCCGGTGTCTACCTGATGAAGGATGCGAAAGGCACGGTGATCTACGTCGGCAAGGCGCAGTCCTTGCGCGATCGCGTCCGCTCCTACTTCGGTTCGCCGCGCTCGATGACCGGGAAGACGCGCGAGTTGGTGCGCCACATCGCCGATTTCGAAGTAATCCGTACCGACACCCCCCGCGAGGCCTTGATCCTCGAAAACGAGCTAATTAAGCGATACCAGCCCCACTATAACGTGCTGCTGAAAGACGATAAGACGTATCCGTATCTGAAAATCACCGATGAAGAATGGCCACGCGTCGTCATCACCCGGCGGGTCGCGAACGATGGCGGGCGCTACTTCGGCCCGATCACGACGGGCGGTTCGCCGCAGCGCACGCTGGATTTGCTCGAACGGCTCTTCCAGTTTCGCAAATGCACGATGACAATCAAGGGCGACCAGCGGCCCTGCCTGTACTATCATCTCCACCGCTGCCTCGCCCCCTGCGCGAGCAAGACGACGCTCGCGGAGTACGAAGCGGAACTGACGCGTGCCGGATCGCTCCTGCAAGGCAAGGACGAGACGATCAAGGCGGACCTCGTCGCCAAGCGCGATGCCGCAAGCGAGGAGCTGCAATTCGAGCGCGCCCAGCGGTATCAGGAGGACATTCGCGCCCTGGAGCATGTCCTCCAGCGGCAGAAGATCGTCTCTCGCCGCGACGCCGATGCCGATGTGATCGCCCTCGCGCGCGGTGAAGGCGGCGATGCGGCGGTGCAAGTCCTCAATGTCCGCAGCCACAAGATTCATGGCACCGAACACCTGCGCCTACTCGGCGCGCGTATAGATGATAGCGACGCCGCACTCCTGTCGTCGTTCGTCGAGCAATACTACGGCACGCAGCGCCAGGTGCCCCCACTGCTTATCCTTCAGAAGCGACTCCTGCCGGACGAGCAGGACACACTCGCCGATTTTCTCCGGGCACGGCGGGGCGGCAAAGTGGAGATCGTCGTGCCGCAGCGCGGCGAGCGCGTCCAACTCGTCACGATGACCGCCGAAAGCGCGGCGGAAAACCTTGCGCAGGATCGGTTGCGCTGGCTGACGGATGAGCAGAAGATGACCGCCGCCCTCAGCGAGTTGCAGGATGCGCTCGGCCTCAGCGGCTGGCCGCGCCGGATCGAGTGCTATGACATCTCGAACACGCAGGGGACGAACAGCGTTGCCAGCATGGTCGTCTTCGAGGATGCCCGCCCCAAAAAGAGCGATTACCGCAAGTTCGCGATCAAGACCGTCGAAGGCGCAAACGATTTTGCCTCGATGAATGAGGTGATCAGTCGCCGCTTCAAGCGCCTGCAAACGCCCGATGCGACCGACGCCGCCGGGTGGTCGTCGTGGCCGGACCTGATCATCGTGGACGGCGGCAAGGGGCAGTTAGGCGCCGCACTCGACGCCCTGCGCGCACTCAACCTCGATAACATCCCGATTGTCGGTCTCGCCAAGCAGAATGAGGAGCTCTATCTCCCCAGTCGCAAAGAGCCGGTGATCCTGCCGCGCGACGCGCAGGCCTTGTATCTGGTCCAGCGGGTGCGCGACGAGGCGCACCGCTTTGCCCTCACCTACCACCGCCAGAAGCGCTCCGCAGCAGGTCTCCATTCCAGCCTCGATGATGTGCGCGGGATCGGCCCGAAACGCAAGAAACAACTGCTCACCCATTTCGGTTCAGTGAAGCAGATCAAGCAGGCCTCGCTGGACGAACTCGCAACTGCTCCGGGTATGACGCGTGAGGTTGCAGAACGGATCAAGGCTGCATTGGGCTGAGTTTGCATCTTTCCGGATATGTCACCTAAACAAGACAAGCGCCTTTCTGCTACACTCATCCTCAGTAGGTGTACGTACCGCGAGGGAATATGCAGGACCAAACGAAGCAAACCATCATCAACGAAAGACCAATCGGCGATGAGCCGGTGCGTGTAGCGCAGGATGAGGCTCCCCTTTCCTCGACTACGCGCCTCTCTATTGTCGTGCTGATTGCGATCAGCACACTGAGTGCGGTGTTGCTGTTTGGACTCGGCGCGCTCGCCCGCCGCGATGCGGCCCAAGGGGGCATCGCTTTTACCCTGCGTGCGGCGAATGGTTGGAAATATTGGCTGCCGGGTATCGTATTGGCTGCGGTTATCGGTGCGATTATTGCGCTACTCGCACGCCGAGATGAGCGACCGGATTTGCCGAGTGTCACCGCCGGTATTTTCCCCGCCGTTGCACTCATCACCGGGTTGCTCGTCATCGCGGTCTATCACGACCGCCGCTGGTGGTTCGTTGCGCCAGTCGTTGTCTGGCTCGCTATCCTTATCGGGACGATTTCGCGTGCCTTGCTTGTCGAACCGGAAGGGTTCACGCGTGATGTCGCGCGCACATCGCTGACCGTCGTCACCTACGTGATCGGCTTTATTGCGCTGGCGATGATCTACATCAACAAATACCGCTCGGTCTTTTCCGCCTCCGCCGTTGCGATCATTGCCTTTTTCCTGCTCCTGCAAATGAGCGACAGCGAACATGCTTCACTGCTTCGGCGCACCGTCTACGCTGTTGTCGGCGCGCTGGTTGTCGGTCAGGTGACGTGGGTGATCAACTACTGGTCCGCGACGGGATGGACGGGCGGCGCCTTCCTGTTGGCGGTCTTTTACCTTGTCGCCGGTTTAAGCGGTGCGCAGTTGCGCGACCGAGTGCAGGCGTTCGATGTCGTGGAGTTCGGCGGCGTGGCGCTGGTCGCCATCGCCATTGTCTCCGCCGCCGTCTGGATACAGGCATGAGGCAACAACGATGAGCGCACGTCCACTTCCCAAGACCGAATATGATCTGCTTGATCTCCTTGATCGTCTGGAATCACTGGTTGAGGACCTTGATGACCTGGCAATCCGCACACGTGACGAGGCGGAGGAGGTCATCGCCGCCATCCATGCGCGGCTCGACGAACTTGATAAATAGCGAGTACTCAGTACTGCGTATAACGGGATAAGCGGTTGCATATACAAGAAGGCGATCAACATGCGGCGGCGCCCGATACTCAGTACTCATCGAGCGAGCCGCTCGCCTCCCGGATGCGCCCGCGCAATCTGCGCGAATACGTCGGTCAGGAGCACCTGCTCGGGCCGGGTAGGCTTTTACGGCGCGCCATCGAGCAGGATGCAGTCCGCTCATGCATCCTTTGGGGGCCACCCGGCACCGGAAAGACGACCCTCGCACGCATCATCGCCGCAGAATCTCGCGCGCATTTCGCACCTCTGAGCGCGGTATCGGCGGGTGTGGCCGACCTCCGGCGCGTCGTTGCCGAGGCGCAACAGCGCCACGCGTCAGGCGGCGCGCGCACACTGCTGTTCGTAGACGAAATTCACCGCTTCAATAAAGCGCAGCAAGATGCGATCCTCCCCTACGTCGAGGACGGCACGGTCATTTTTATCGGTGCGACGACGGAGAACCCCTCCTTTGAGGTCAATGCTCCCCTACTCTCACGCGCCCGCGTCTTCGTCCTGCATGCACTCACGGACGAGGACATCGCCGCCATCATCGGCCACGCACTCGGCGATCCGACGCGCGGGTTTGGCGGTCACGGCATCGTCCTGACCGACGCGGGGCGGGAGGCGTTGGTCAATCTCGCGAACGGCGATGCACGCTTCGCCCTCAATACACTGGAAATCGCCGCCATCGCGGCGGAAGCGTCCGATGAAGCGGAGGGGCGCATCATCACCGATGAAACGGTGATGGAGGCGGCGCAGCGGCGCGCGGCGGTCTACGATCAGGGGGGTGACGCGCACTACGACGCGATCTCTGCGCTCCACAAATCGCTGCGCGACTCCGACCCCGACGCGACCCTGTATTGGATGGGCCGCATGTTGGAATCGGGCGAGGACCCCCTCTTTGTTGCCCGTCGGCTCGTGCGCGCCGCGTCGGAGGACGTCGGACTCGCCGATCCACAGGCGCTCGTCGTCGCGATGGCGGCGCAGCAGGCCGTCCATTTCATCGGCATGCCCGAAGGCGCACTCGCCCTCGCCGAGGCCGCCGTCTATCTGGCGATGGCTCCGAAGAGTAACGCGCTCTACCGTGCCTACAAAGCCGTGCAGGCCGATGTCACCGAAACGCGCAACGATCCCGTCCCGCTCCATTTGCGCAACGCTCCGACGCGTTTGATGAAGAATATCGGCTACGGCAAAGGCTATCAGTACGCGCATGACGCGGCGGACGCAGTCGTCGCGCAGGAGCATCTGCCCGAAAATCTGCGCGGTCACCGTTACTACGAACCGACCGATCGCGGCGTCGAAGCGCGCATCAGCCAGCGCCTCGCGGAACGCCGCGAGCGAATCGCTGGCTTACGTAGCCAAACGGAAGGAGCCTCCTCGTGAGTGTCCCACGCACTGACCGCCCCAATGACGCGCTGCGCCCCGTCAGGATCGAAACCGGCATCGCCGCCTTCGCCGAGGGTTCCGCGCAGATCGCCTTTGGCAAGACAGAAGTGCGCTGCACCGCGAGCATCGAGAACCGTGTGCCGCCATTCCTTGTCGGCAAGGGGCAGGGATGGGTCACTGCCGAATACGCGATGCTGCCCCGCGCGACCTTCACCCGCTCGCCCCGCGAGTCCGTCACGGGCAAGATCGGCGGACGCACGCACGAAATCCAGCGCTTGATCGGGCGGTCGTTGCGGGCCGTCGTGGACCTTTCCGCGCTCGGCGAGCGCACGATCACCGTGGACTGCGATGTCCTCCAGGCAGATGCTGGCACCCGCACTGCGGCAATCACCGGCGGCTATGTCGCGCTCGTCCTCGCGCTCCGGACACTGGTTGATAGCCGGACGATCCTCCGGCCTCCGGTACGTACACCCGTCGCCGCGATCAGTGTCGGCATCGTCGGCGGCGAGCCTCGCCTCGATTTGGAGTACGGTGAAGACAGCGCGGCGGACGTGGATGCCAATATCGTGATGACCGGCGCGGGCGCCTTCGTCGAGGTCCAAATGACCGCCGAGCACGATACCTTCGACATGACCGCCCTCAATCAGATGCTTACCCTTGCCCAGAAAGGCATCGCGGAACTCTTCGTCTTGCAGCAGCACGCCCTCGACGCCGCCCGATAATCGGCTCAGAGGGATTGAACGCAGAGGACGCAGAGCGCACAACGGAGAAAGAAAACGAGAAAGATTCTTCTCTCTTTTTCTCTGCGCGCTCTGCGTCCTCTACGTTCGATCCTTCTCCTACGACTCGATCACGCCCTTTGAGGACGGCACGGCGTCGCCGAGGCGGGGGTCATATTGGGTCGCGGCATCGAGCGCGCGTCCGAATCCCTTGAAGATTGCCTCGACCTCGTGGTGGGCGTTCGTGCCGTAGTGCAGCAGGATGTGGAGGTTCATCCGCGCCTCCATTGCCAGCGACAGTAGGAAATGGCGCACGAGATCCGTCTCCAGTGTGCCGACATGCGACGCGGAAAAGGCGCCCGTGAGGACGAAATACCCTCGCCCACCGAGGTCCACCGCCGTCGTGGCGAGCGCTTCGTCCATCGGCATCACCATATGCGCGGCCCGCCGTATGCCGCGCCGCTCGCCGAGCGCCTGCCCGATCGCGCGGCCCATACAAAGGCCGATGTCCTCCACCGTATGATGACCGTCCACGTCCAGATCGCCGTTCGCCGCCACTTCCAGATCGAACAGACCGTGCCGCGCCCAGAGGGTCAGGAAATGATCGAGCGCGCCGATGCCCGTGGCGATCTCCGTTTTCCCCGTGCCGTCAATGCCGACGCTGACGACGACATGCGTTTCCGCCGTTTCGCGCTCGATCGTCCCCACCCGCGACTCACTCATTGCTTCCTGCCCAGAGGGCACCCGCTCATTGCTCATTGCTTCCCATCTCCCGTGCGTACCGCTGCGCGAGCAGGGTCATCCGGCGCATCAGCCGATCCGTGTCTTCAGGCTTGCCGACCGAGATGCGCACATAGTCGGCGAGATCGGGCGATGCATACCGCCGCACGAAGATACCGTCCTCCTCCAGCCATTCCTGCAATGCCGCGCTCCCGCCGTGCAGAACATGCACGAGCAAGTAATTCGCCTTGCTCTCGAGCGGTCGGACGAAGTTTAGTTTCCGCAATGCCCGATACATCCGCAACCGTTCGAGCCGGATGCGGCGGATCGTCGAGCGGAAGTACGCCATCTCATCGAACACCGCCCGCACGGCGACCTGCGCCGCGACATTGACATTGTACGGTTGCTTGATCCGCCACGCTTCGTCGGCCATCCACCGTGGCATCAGCCCGTAGCCGATCCGCAGGCCGGCCAATCCCGCCCACTTCGAGAATGTCCGCAGCACAACCAGGTTGTCGAACTCGCGAATGAGCGGCGCGACGGTCCGACCACTGAATTCGAAGTACGCCTCATCCACGACGACAATCACATCGTGCCGCAATAGCCGGACGATGTCCCGCTCACGACACAGATTGCCACTGGGGTTATTGGGCGAGGCGAGGAAGACGAGCTTGACATCGGGGGTCAGCGCCGCTTCCATCGCATCGCTGTCAAGCGAAAAGTCCGCCTTGCGCGGGACGGCTCGCACACGAGCGCCAAACACCTCCGCGCGCGCCTGATACATACCGAACGTCGGCGTCGGGATCAGCACCGCCTCGCCCGGCTCGACGAAAAGCCAGAAGAGCAGGTCAATGATCTCGTCCGACCCATTGCCGACGATGATCCGCCCGGCGTCCAGCCCGGTATAGTTCGCGAGCAATGCGCGCACGTCCCTGCTTTCGGGATCAGGATACAAGTGGTACTGATCGAACGACGCCAACGCCTCCTGCACCCGCAGCGGCGTGCCGTAGGGGTTTTCGTTCGCGTTGAGCCGCAGGATGCGGTCGGGCGACAGGCCACGCCGCGCCGCCGCCACCTCAACCGGCTCGATGGTCCGGTATGGCTCGACTTTCGTGATGCTCGAACGAAGCAGGTCACGCGGTTCGGTGATCGCGTCGCTCACGGTCGCCCCCCGACCAACGCGCCCGCGCGCATCCGCAGGCGCGCCGCACGGGCGTGCCCTTCCAGCCCTTCAGCGACGGCAATTGCGGCGGCATCGGCGGCGAGCGCGGACGCCGCGCGCGGCGCCAGCCCGACGACGCTCATCGTCCGCATAAAATCCCCCACATGCATCGCGGATGAGAAGCGCGCCGAGCCGCCCGTCGGCATGACATGGCTCGGGCCCGCGACATAATCGCCGAGCACTTCCGGGCTTGACTCGCCGAGGAAGATACCGCCTGCGTTCTCGACCAACCCGACATACTGCCACGGCTCCCGCACCAGCAGGCAGAGATGTTCCGGCGCGTAGGCATTCGCCAGTTCAATGGCCTCTTCAATCGTCGGCACGATAATCGCGCCGCCATTGGCATCCAGCGCGGCGCGGACGACCTCGGCGCGGGGCAGGTCGGAAAGTTGGCGCGTCACCGCCGCATCCACCGCCGCCGCGAGGGGCGCATCAGTCGTTAGCAGGATAGCGGACGACGTTTCGCCGTGTTCCGCCTGCGCGACCAAGTCCGCTGCCGCGCACACGGGGTCGGCGTGCTTGTCGGCGATCACGACCGTTTCGGTCGGCCCGGCGATCTGGTCAATTGCGACTGCGCCGAAGACGTACCGCTTCGCCGCACTGACGAACGGATTACCCGGCCCAACGATCTTATCCACTCGTGGCACGGATTCTGTCCCATACGCGAGGGCGGCGATCGCCTGCGCACCGCCAATCGTGAAGACGCGATCAACCCCCGCAATTGCGGCGGCGGCGAGGATCACATCGGCGACCCCCGCCGGGTGCGGCGGCGTCGCAATGACGATCTCGTGCACCCCCGCCACTCGCGCCGGGATCGCCGACATCAGGAGCGTCGAGGGATACGCGGCAGTGCCACCCGGCACGTAAATGCCGACGCGCGCGAGCGGGCGAACGATCTGGCCGAGCGCGCCGTCCGGCGTGATCCACTGCCATCCTTCATGCCGTTCATGCTCGTGAAAGGCCCGAATCCGTGCCGCCGCCCGCTCCAGCGCCCCCCGGAGCGGGGGGGCAATCCGCGCGGATGCCGCGTCAAGGTCGGCCTGTGGCGTCTCGAACACCGTCAGTTCCACACCATCAATGCGCGCGGAGTAATCGCGCACAGCCGCATCGCCTTGTGCGGCGACCGCCAAACAAATCTCCTCCGCCACTCCCGCTGCGGTCAGGTCGCGCCCGAAAACGCGCCGAATGCCCGCCTGGATATGCGGCGGGAGCGGCGCTTCCATTGTCGGCGCCCGGTGGAGAATTGTCCGCCGCGCCTCGGCGACATCGGTGAAGATACGCATCACGGCACCAACTCTTGCGGTAAACCGAGCGTGTCAAGCATCGCGACATAGGCCTGCGACACCGACTCGAAGACGTATTCCGGCGCCCCGACCGTGATGCCGCCGCTGCCCGCGCGCCGCAGATGGTCAATCGCCGGGAGCAGCAACCCTTCCTCGACAACCAGGCTGACGGCGTACCATCCCGTCTCCAACGCGGTGATCACCGGCCCGGTGACCGCGCTCTGCAGAATCGGCGTTTTGGGAAAGACCGGCGCGACGGTCGGGCCGAGCGTGCCTGCGGTTTCCACTTGCTGGATCACATGCGTCGCCACCTCGGCGGCGCTGTCGCCGCGCACATTCGCGGTCAGCGTCCGGTAGCGTCGGCTGCGCAGGTGCGCTTCCGCGAATTCCATGATGTGGCGCAGTTGCTGCCGTTTCGTGGGCGACTCGCGGAGTTGGCGACGGTTACCGATCAGGCAGGCCTGTGTCTCCATAATCGTCCCGCCCGCGACCTCCTTCAGCCGGTTATCGCGCAGCGTCGTCCCCGTCTCCGTCCGGTCAGCGACGATGTCCGCAGTATCAATCGCCGGAGCCGCCTCCAAGCCACCCTCGCCCTCGATCACGACGAAATAGGTGATGCCGCGCGCATACAGAAAATCCTTGACGAGATTCGGCGAATCCGTGATGACGCGCAGGGTGCGTCCGCGCGCCCGGAAATCGGCAGCGAGGTCGGCAAGGTCCGCAATCGTCGTGATGTCCACCCACGCCTCCGGCACCTCGATCACGAACCGGCAACGGCTGAACCCGAGGTCGGGCATCAACACCAGCACCGATTCGTTGTCGTCCTGATGCTCGGCGACGAAATCCAGCCCCGTGATTCCGACATCCGCAAGGCCGGTTTCAACCTTCGTGACAATGTCCGCCGCGCGTTGAAAGAGAACCGAGACATCGGGAATGCCCCGCAATGCCCCAACATATTGCCGCGCGTTCGGGCGGCGCACCGGGAAGCCGACGCGGTCAAAAAACAACCGCGTCCCCTCCTCGATCCGCCCTTTGCTCGGCAACGCGATCCGCAATCCCTCGTCAGGCATGGGGAACCCCGTGGGGGCGCAGCACAGAGGTCTGTCGGAATGGCGCCCCCACCCGATCAATCTGATCTAGTGGGATATGTAACTCTGGCTCCCCAGTGAGTGGTAGCCAGCGCAGCGACCCCCCGTCCGGCGACGGTTCCGCATACGCGTGGGCACGGAGCGACCGCGCGTGTTTGATCGCGGCATTTGGCGTCCGGTCGCGCACATCGAGGAGTGCCGTCCACCCAACGGCGCGCAGCGCATGGGCGAGCGCCGCCGCACTCCGCCCATCTTTGCCTTCCCCGTGCCCAACAACCACGACGGGCGTCTGTCCGTCTTCGGAAGGCGCTTCGGGCAGCGCATCGTACAGGCGTTCGATGCCGAGGGAGAAACCGACGGCAGGCAGCGGCTGGCGGGAGCCAAGGATCGTCGCCAGATCGTCGTATCTCCCGCCACCGCCGAGTTGTTCGGAATCGTCGGCATATAACTCGAACAGCACGCCGGTGTAATAGTGCAGGCCACGCCCGAGGCCGAGATCGAGAATCACCCGCTCCGGCGCAATGTCATATGCGCCGAGCAGATCAATCACCGTGCGCAAGCGTGCGACCGCGTCCATCGCCATATGCTCCGCCGCAAGCAAGGCCTCGAGGCGCGGGAAGACCTCGCCCGGAATGCCACGGAGCATCACCAAACGCCGCAGGAAATCGAGCGCGCGCCGCACATCATTCCCTTCGGCACGCCGGGCAATCTTACGGATCAACCCTTCGGCGATCTCTTCGGGCGTACGCCGGTGCCCGTCGAGCGAAATGCCCGCCTCGCGAAGCAGCGACAGGAACGCGTCGCGGTCGGGCGGCTCGACTGCCGTCGGCGCAGCCACCTGCGTTTCCTCCGCCAGCATCGCCGCGAGGGCGGGGTGGATGCGCTCCCCGCGCGGATCGACAGGCCGGAGCCGTTCCATGCTCCAGACGAGCCATTCGCGGACCCGTTCATCGAGCGCCAGGCCCGCCAGAAAGCCGCGCACGATGCCAACATGTCCCAGGACGATCCGCACATCACCAATCCCGGCAGCCCGGAGCGCGGCGACTGCCGTGCCGATCACTTCGGCATCGGCGGCGGCGGTCGCAGCGCCCAACAATTCGATCCCGACCTCGGTAAATTGTCGGTACCGCGCCTGACCGGGGCGTTCGTAGCGAAAAACGGGACCGTGATAGGCGACCCGGATCGGCAGCGGCGCGCTCTGCATCGTCGCAATCGTGCTGCGAACGACCGATGCGGTGAACTCCGGCCGCAGGCAAAGATCGCGATTCCGGTAGCGGAAGGCGTACATCTGCTGCACCCGCTCCTCGCCCGCCTTGCGCAGAAAGAGTTCGGTGGACTCGATCACCGGGAAATCGGTCAGCGCGTACCCCGCGCGGGCGCAGACCGCCAGAATATCGGCGGCGAGCGTCGCATGCGCGGCATGAAGCGCGGCAGGGATGTCATTCATCCCGCGCACACGTTCCACCGCCATGTTCGCCGCCTGCCGCGTTGCCACCCATTCGCTCCTTCCGGCGCACATCGTCGGGCACTATCTTACCATGCTCACCGACAGTAAAATGATCGGGGCCGTGCCGTTACGATCGCAACGTCGCCTTCAAACGCTTCGCGAGCGCCTGACTGACGCGGGCACGGACTTTCGCGACCTCCGCCTCGGAGAGCGCGCGGTCGGGGGCCTGCATCGTCACCGCGAATGTCAGGCTCTTCTTGCCTGTCGGCACCTGATCGCCCCGATAGACATCGAAGAGTTGCACGCGTTGACCAAGCGTGCCCACCGCCTGCGCGAGCGCCTGCCTGACCTCGCCCGCCGTTGTGGACTCGTCCACAACGACCGCGAAGTCGTTCTCCGTTGCCGGATAGCGCGACGTGACGGGCAATTGCCGCAACACGCCGCGATGCGCCGCGACCGCCGCGACAATCGGTTCGAGATCGAACTCGGCCAGCATGACGCGCCCGTTCAACCCAAAGGCTTCATTGACGCGCGGATGCACCTCGCCGATCACCCCGAGAATTGCGCCGCCAGCGGACACCGACGCGACGCGCCCCGGCTGGAAGACCGCGTCCACGGTCGGCGCGAACGTCAGCGGCCCGACGCCGAGGGGCGGCAGCATCGCCTCGACCATGCCCTTCAGGTCGAAGAAGTCGTACGCGCGCGGGATGACGTCGAGCGAGCGCTCGGCGTCCAGGCCGGCGAGCACGATGCCAAGCGTCAGCCGCTCGTCCGGCAACGCACCGGCTTCGCGCGGCAGGTAGACATTCGCCACTTCGCCGATTGCGACGCCGTTAATGAACTTCAGGTTGTCGGATGCTGTCGCGAGCAGGCTCGCCCGAAGCGTTGGTCGCATCGCCTCGAACTCGCCCATCGGATTGGCGAGCCGCACGAGCGAAACCTCCTCGGCGCGCGGCCCACCGACCGCTGCCAGACGCGCCAATGCGTCCGCGCTCGTGAACGAATACGTGCTCACCTCGGTCAATCCCGCACCGGCCAGCGCATCGCGCGCGGCTTCACGCGCGATCCAGCGGTCGGAGCGAATGACATGCGGCGTCGTGCCGACGATCATCGTCGCGGGCACCGTCTCGTAGCCGATGATCCGCGCGACTTCTTCGACGATGTCCTCCGGGCGAGAAACGTCCGCGCGATGCGTCGGGATCGCGATGGTCAGCACTGGGTCGGCGTCGCCCGAGACTTGGACCCCAAACTGGAGGCGTGTCAGCACATCGCGCACTGCATCAAGCGGATACGCAACGCCGAGCACCGCCGCGATCTTGCTGAAGCGCATCGTTAGCGACCGTGGCGGCGGTGGATCGGGGTAAAGGTCCGTGTAGCCAACGATGCGCGCCTCCGGGCAGAGTTGAACAATCAACTCGGCGAGGCGTCGCGCGCTCGGCATCGTTAATTCCGGCTCCAGCCCACGCTCGTATCGCGCGGACGCATCGGTGCGGATGTTCAGCGCCTGCCGCGTGTGGCGGATGTTGCGCATCTCCCAGTTCGCCACCTCGATCAGGATATTCCTGGTCGTTTCGACGATCTCGGAGCGGGTGCCGCCAATGATGCCGCCGAGGTCCGTCACGCCCGCCTCGTCGCAGACGGCTGCCATGTCGGGCGTCAGGATTTTCGTCTCGTGGTTGATTAATTCCAGCGTTTCGCCGACGTGCGCGCGCCGCACGATTAGCCGCCCGCCGACCAGTCGGTCGCGGTCAAAGATGTGGTTCGGCTGTCCATACTCGATCATCACGTAGTTCGAGATATCCACGATGTTGTTCACTGGCCGCAGACCGACCGCACGCAACCGTTGCTGCATCCACTCCGGCGAAGACGCGACCGCGATGCCGTCTATGACGAACGCGGTGTAGCGCGGACAGAGCGCCGAATCTTCTACCGTCACGATGCCCGGCATCTCCGGTACCTTGAACGGCTCCGCCGCCCAGCGGGCAAACGGATCGCGGTACGGCGCGGCGGTGATCGCCGCCGCCTCGCGCGCGACGCCGACGATCGAGAAGTCGTGGACGAGGTTCGGCGTGATCTCGAACTCGATGATCGTGTCGCCCAGGTAGTCGGCGAGCGACGCGCCCACCGGGGCGTCCTCGGGAAGAACCAGAATACCTTCGTGTTCGTCCGAGATGCCCAACTCCTTTTCCGAGCAGACCATCCCTTCGCCGGTGATCCCCATGATCGCGCGCGGCTTCAGCGTCCGGAGGACGGTATCGTCGCGATGCCCGTCGTACAGCCGCGCGCCGATCAACCCAAGCGCGATCTTCTGCCCCTCGCGAATGTTCGGCGCGCCCGTGACGACCATCACATCGCGTTCGGGTAGTTCCAGAAAGACCTGCACCACGCGATCGGCGCCTTCGATCCGGCGAACTTCCTTCACCCGCGCGACCCGGACAAGTTCGGCGTCCCAGTCCGCCCCGATCTCCTCGATCTTTTCCGCTTCCAACCCCGCCATCGTCAGCCGCCGAGCCAACTCGCGCGGCGTGATAGTGAGGTCAACGTATTCCTTGAGCCACTGCCACGAAACCTTCATCGTCCTTACCTCTCGCCGTAGCATTGAGCGCCAACGATCCGCGACCCCTCATTGCTCATTGGTCGTTGTTGTTCAGAGCCACTCCCGATCCATCTGGCGCAACCAGCGAATGTCGTTCTTGTAGAAATCGCGGATGTCGTCGAGGCCGTACTTGAGGAGCATCAGGCGCTCCGGCCCCATGCCGAACGCGAACCCGGTGTACTTGCTCGTGTCGTAGCCGACCATTTCGAGCACGCGCGGATGGACCATCCCCGCGCCGAGCAGTTCGATCCAGCCCGACTGCTTGCAGAGCCGGCACCCCTTGCCGCCACACTGCGGGCAGTCAATCGCGAAATCCACGCCCGGCTCAACAAAAGGGAAGAAGTCGCAACGGAAGCGCGTCTTCCGCTCAGGGCCGAACATCTGGCGCGCGAACTCGGTCAGCGTCCCTTTCAGATCGGCCAGCGTGATCCCTTCATCCACGGCCAGCCCCTCAACTTGCAGGAACATCGCCAGGTGTGTCGCGTCAGTCGCCTCGTAGCGGTAGCACCGGCCTGGCACAATGACACGCACCGGCGGTTGCTGCTGAAGCATCGTCCGCACCTGCATCGGTGAGGTATGCGTGCGGAGCACGACCTCGCCCGCACCCGATTCGACATGAAACGTGTCCCACACATCGCGCGCCGGGTGATCGGCGGGGATGTTCAGCATGTCGAAGTTGTACTTCGCGTACTCGACCTCCGGCCCCTCAACGGTCTGGAAGCCCATCTTGCCGAAAATCTCGGAGATTTCGCGGATGATCCGCGTCGTCGGGTGCAGAAAGCCTCGCTGCACCGGACGCCCTGGCAGCGTCACATCGAGCGCTTCATTCACAATTCGCTCCGCGAGCGCAGTCGTTTCGTGCGCCATTTGCTTCTCTGCAAGCGCTGTGCTGAGTTCCGCTTTCAGCACATTGACGGCAATACCGAATGCCCGCCGCTGCTCCGGAGGCAAGCCGCCAATCTTCTTCGTCAAATCTGTGACCGTGCCATGATCGCCCAAATACTCGCGATACCATGCCCGCGTCTCTTCGATGTCGCGGGCCGCATTAAGGCGCGAAAGCGCTACGCTCCTCAGTTCATTGATCGTCGGTTCCGCTGCCATCGCGACGCGACCTCCTCGCACAAAAAAACCATGTCGTCCCCGACAGGGACGAAAGCATGGCTTCCGCGGTACCACCCTGATTGCGCCGCGCAGCACGCAGGCGCATCTCATGCCGACCACGGGCGCAGCGCGCCGATGGCGACGTTCCGGTAACGGGGAACCACCGTGCGCGGCTACTCGCGTTCACCGCCAAGCTCGGGAGTGAATGTCCGATGGCGCTCCGGTCGTCGCGCGGGTTCCAGTCGTGCCCGCGCGTCCCTGTACTGCCGGAAAGTCTTTGCCACCGCGACGCGCTCCGTCATCGCGTTTCTTCGATCAAGTGATACGCATATGCGGGTCGAATGTCAAGTGGTTCGCGCATTTCGTCGCTGCCGCACCACCTCATAGAGCATAATCGCACCCGACACCGCAGCATTCAGCGACTCAACGCCGCGCTCCATCGGGATGCTCACCGCGCCCTTGCTCCACCTTCGCGCATCATCGCCCAGGCCGTGATCCTCATTGCCGACGATCACAGCGCATCCCTGCCGCCAATCAACGGCATCGTATTGGAGCGACACACCGCCATCCGCGCCATACACGGAGGGCATGTCCGCGAGTGCCGACCCAACCGCATCCCAGTCAACATCCGCGACGATCGGCAACCGGAAGTGCGCCCCCATCGCGGCGCGCACGACTTTAGGCGCGAAGGCGTCCGCACTTCCCGCAATCGTCACCACGGCGTCACAACCGGCCGCTGCCGCCGCGCGAATCAGCGTGCCGACATTGCCGGGATCGCGCACGCCATCGAGGACGAGGGCGAAGCCGATGAGGGGGTCGAAGTGGGGCATGGGCACATGTGGGAGGTCGGCGACAGCGATCACGCCTTGCGGCGTTTCGGTGTCGGAGAGTGACCGCATGACGGACGCGGAGACAGTCAGTATCGCAGCATCGCCAATCGTACGCTCGGCTTCGCCCCGCAGTGTATCCGCGCTCTCGCCGAGCAATTCCGGGCAAAAGATGATCCGGCGAATCGCCGCACCGCCAGCAATCGCGTCGCGGACGAGGCGCACACCCTCAACGAGAAACGCCCCCTGCTCCCGCCGGGCATTCCGGCGGTGCAAAGAGCGAATCGCAACGATCGTCGGATTGTGAGCGCTCGTGATGTGCGCGTCCGTGCAAACCTCCGGCGTTACGCGGCGACCGCCCCGGCGTTCTTCGCAATCGCGACCAACTCGCCGAAGGCCGCGCTATCGCGCACTGCGAGGTCCGCAAGCATCTTGCGATCAATCGTGACGCCCGCCGCCTGCAAGCCATTGATGAAGCGGTTGTACGGCATCTCATGCTCGCGGGAGGCCGCGTTGATGCGGGCGATCCACAGCGCGCGAAACTCCCGCTTGCGGTTTTTGCGGTCCCGCGTCGCGTAGAGCATCGCCTTCATCCGCGATTCGATAGCGACGCGCTTCCAACGGGAGCGCGATCCCTTGTGTCCCTTCGTGGCGGCGAGTATCTTCTTGGTGCGCGCGTGCGCCGCAACATTGTTCGTTGAGCGGGGCATCCGTCTTCCTCCCGGTTGTTTCTCGCTACTTCGTTACTTCGCTACTTCGCTCTTACTTCACGCCGTAGGGCAGGCTCCGGCGCACGCTTTTCGCGTTCGCGCTGCTCAATGGCTGCATCTTATCGAATGCGTGCTTCACCCGCGCGGACTTGCGGCGGCGGAAATGGCTCTTCATGCCCTTGGTCCGCATGATCTTGCCCGTACCCGTGATCTTGAAGCGCTTCGCGGCCTGCTTATGCGTCTTCAACTTCAGCTTGGACATGCCTCCCAGTTCTCCCCTACTCCGTCGGATCCGGCTCGGCCGGGTCCTTCGTCGCCTTTGCAGCCGGCGCGACGCGCGGACTGACCAACATGCTCAAAATGCGGCCTTCCTGCCGCGCCGGAGACTCAATCACCGCGTCCACTTCGAGCATCGCCACCAGTTTGCGCATCAACTCGTCGCCGATCTCGGGATGGGACATCTGCCGCGCACCCCGATAAATGACGGAGACGCGAACCTTGTTGCCTTCTTTCAGGAGCCGCTTGACATCGCGCGCCTTGGTTTCCAAGTCATGCTGGTCAATCAGGATGCCGGTGACGCGCACTTCCTTGATGTCCTGCGTCTTGGAATTCTTGCGCGCCTCGCGCTCGCGGCGGCTTTGATCGTACTTAAAGCGCCCGAAGTCCATCAAGCGGCACACCGGTGGCGTCGCGTTCGGTGCGACCTCGACCAGATCGAGGCCATTCTCCCGCGCACGCTCTAACGCATCACGTGTGAGCATCACGCCGAGTTGATTGCCCTCTTCATCAATCACGCGTACTTCACGGACGCGAATACGATCGTTGGTGCGAAGCGGTCTGCTAATCCCGGTCCTCCTCGAACCCCGCCACATGCGCGGGTGACAGTGTGTGACCGACCACGCAAAGGTCGGCAAAACAGTGTAGCATCGCACCGACCGAATCGTCAATGCACGCAAGGCGTTCTCCCCGAATGCAGCGGTCGGCGCGCGATGGGGGGTTGGCAAGGGCCAATCCATGTGCTATGCTGCCGCAGGTTTCGGGGAGTAGCTCAGCCTGGCAGAGTGCACGGATCGGGACCGTGAGGCCGGAGGTTCGAATCCTCTCTCCCCGACCACCTCCTTCTCTTCCCTTCATATCAATGCCGGAGGTATCCTCCCGCATGGGACTTGCCACCGCGCGCCCCGCATACCGGATAACACAGCGGCTGAAGCAGTTTCGCACCCGTGCGGTACGCTGTCGCTGGCACCTCATCGTTCCGGCCTTGTATGCGGCCGTCACCGTCCTCCTGCTCTGGCCGCTCGTCGTCCATATCCGGTCGGCGGTCGCGGACACGCTAGGCGACCCGCTCCTCAATGCATGGACGCTGCGCTGGGTTCAGCATGCGCTGGTCACGCAGCCGACCCATCTGTATGACGGCAACATGTTCGCGCCGAACGTGCACAGTCTCGCGTTTTCCGAACTGCTCCTGCCGCAGGCGATCATGGCGTGGCCGCTCTGGCTCGTCTCCCACGACGCACTACTGGCATACAACGCTTCCCTGCTCCTGACGTACCCCCTGTGCGGAGTCGCGATGTACGCGCTTTGCCGCGGTTTGGGCGCGATCCGGGGGGCTGCGTTCATCGCCGGCCTCGCCTTCGCCTTCGCGCCGTTTCGGATGGACAACAACGCGCACCTGCAAGTCCTTTCGATGCAGTGGATGCCGCTGACGATCCTCGCGATCATCCGGTTCATGCAGCGGCCGACCCGCTGGCGTTTCGCCGCTGTCGTCGCGACGACCACACTTGTGTCGCTCTCCTCAGTCTACTACACGGTGATGTTCGGCTCGGCGCTGATCGTCTTTCTCCTCGTCGAGGCGATCCGGCAGCGGCGTCTTTTCATCTCCCGCGCCGGGATCGGTTTGCTCGCGGCGTTGGCAATCGCCGCTGTTGTCGTTGCTGCCATTGACCTCCCCTACCTTGCGATGCGACGCGAGCAGAACATCGTTCGCACCCTCGATGAGGCATATGACGACGCGGCGCACAAGACTTCGTATGTGACCGTGACGCCCGGCAACTATCTGTGGGGCGGTCGCCTGCCCACATCAGGCATCGAGCGCTCCGCGCTCTTTCCCGGCGCCATCCTGCTTGCATTCGGCATCGCCGGGTTGCGAACTGTGCGCCACCCGTGGATGGCGGGACTCGCCACACTCGGCGTCGTCAGTGTCGTACTCTCCTTCGGTCCGACGTGGGGCGACAAGACCACCGGGACACCACTGCCGTATCGCTTCCTCTACCAGCACGTTGTGGGGTATCAAGGGATTCGCGGCCCGGATCGTTTCGCGGCGGTCGTCCTGCTCGCGCTGTGTCCATTCGCGGCGCTCGGCGCGACATGGTTGTGGCGCGCGGTGGTCTGGCGCATGCCGCGCCTCCTTCGTCTTGCACCGGTCGTCGCGTGCGTCTTTTCGCTTCTCACCATTGCCGACTGCGCCGCCCGTCTCCTCCCAACGATACCCGTGGATCGCTCCGCGAACACGCTTGCGCCGTATCGGTGGCTTGCATCGCAGGGCAGCACCGGCACGGTCGCAGAATTTCCGGTGGAAATGAGCGATATCCAGACGGCGTTCTACTCAACGTATCACTGGCATGACGTGCTCTGGGGGCATTCAGGCTTCATACCGGCAGCAACCTACCAACTGCGCGGCCATTTCGTTGGGCACAATGATTCCCCCGCCCCAGAGGACCTCGACGCGCTCGCTGACATGGGAGTCGGCACGCTGGTCATCCACCGATCAGGGTATTCCGCCGACCGGTTCGCCACGATCACGCAAAATCTCAAAAGCGCATCGCGGAACGTGACATTTCTCGCAACAGTAGGAGACAGTGATATCTACCGGCTCCAGCCGGACCGCAGCGCGCCACCACTGACCGTGCGCGTGACATTCATGGCAAATCCGGCCGGCAATCTCGACAAACTGCCCGGAAAACTTACCCTCACGAACCCTGGAACAAACTCGCGGATGTTGTACACGCGCGGTTATCTCTCATTCGCTGCGGAGATACACGACGCGACCGGCAAGCCAGTCTCGGTGCAACCGGTGCAAATTAGCCTGCCGGCCATCATCCCAAACGGCGGGACCACCATTCCGTTCACCGTCCAACTCCCGTCACGACCCGGCGCGTATACGATTCAACTCCGCGCAGCCAATCTCGCGCATTTTGATGACCAGCCCGCAACCGGAGTCATGGTTATTAGCCCGACAACCCTCCCGAATCTCACATTGGTCAATCGCCAGATCACCAGCCCCGGTCTATACAAACCGGGCGAGAGTGTCGCGATGTGGGTAACGCTCACGGACGGAAAATCCATCGCCCTCCGCGATGTCGTTGCGCTACCCGACGGCACGTTGCGCGTCACGCTGGACCCGCTACCGCCCGGCGCCGTGCAGGTCGTCGCTCACGGGAAGTCTAGCGGCGTCGAACTCTGGGTCGCCACACCTTGACCACTTCCTGCTGTCCGCGTACCCTCTGATGAGGGCAGGAACTGACCATTCCGGATTAGCCGCCGAGAAGTTCCGCCTTTATCATGAGACGAAGCGAGGAGTAAGAGCGTGACCGACGCAAATTTAACCGCCGTGTTCGATGTCGCGATCATCGGTGGCGGTCCAGGCGGATACGTCGCCGCGATCCGCGCCGCGCAGGAAGGGCTGACCGTTGCCCTCATTGATCGGGGGCCGCTCGGCGGCACCTGCCTGAACTGGGGCTGCATCCCGACCAAGGCGCTGCATCACACGGCGGAGGTCTGGCGGACGGTTCACGACGCGGGCACATTCGGCGTGACGGTCGGCCCAGCGACCCTCGATTTCGCCACGGTGATGGCGCACAAGGACGCGGTCGTCCGGACGATGGTTCGGGGCATAGACACGCTCATGCAAGGGAACAAGATCGCCGTCCTGCGCGGCGTCGGTTGCCTGCTGACGGCGACACAACCGCACCGGATCGCGGTGAACGATATTGACGGTGGATCGCGCGAGATCACCGCGCGCAATGTGATCATCGCGACCGGATCGGTACCGAGCATGATACCGATCCCCGGCCTCGATTTGCCCGGCGTCGTCACATCAGATGGCATTTTGTCGCTGACCGCGCAGCCGAAACGGCTCGCCGTGATCGGCGGCGGCATTATCGGCATGGAGTTCGCGACGATCTTCGCCGCGCTCGGCACGACGGTCAGTGTCGTCGAGCGGCTGCCGAACATTCTCACGGGCGTCGAGCCGGAGATGATCCGCCGCGCCCTACCAATGTACCGAAAGATGGGCCTCGCGATCACGGTAGACGCTTCAGTAGAGGAAGTCACCTGGGGCGACGACGATGACCTCGCCGTCCACTACCGCACGGCCAATGGCAAGCAATCCGTCGAAGCCGACGCCGTCCTCGTGGCGGTTGGGCGCACGCCCTACACTGAGGGCGCATGGGCGCCAGACGTGCCGCTCGAAAAAGACCGTCGGGCAGTCAAGGTGGACACTCACCTACGGACGAATCTACCCGGTGTGTACTCCATCGGCGATGTCGCGCTGATGCCGCAACTCGCGCACACCGCCTCGATGCAGGGCGAAATCGTCGTCGAGAACATCAAGGGGCACGACGCCCAGTACAACCCGTCCGTCGTGCCGAACTGCGTCTTCACGCTACCGGAAATTTCCGGGGTCGGACTGACCGAGGAGCAGGCGCGCGAGCGGTTCGGGAGCGATGTACGCACCAGTGTTTTCCCGTTCGCGGCCATCGCCCGCGCGCAGATCCTCGGCGAACCGGCCGGGGTCGTGAAGCTCGTCTGCGGCGCGTCGGGCAACCTGCTCGGCGCGCACATTATCGGGCCACGCGCCAGCGACCTGATCGCCGAACTCGCCCTCGCGCTGCAACTCGGCGCTTCCGCCGCCGACATCGCGCGGACGATCCACGCGCACCCGACCTTGCCCGAAGCGATCCACGAGGCCGCGCTCGGTATCGTGCATGGTCGCCCGGTACACGCGCTCCGCTAGCGTCGTATGCTACGATACCGCGAACGGTGCCGTGTCCGTACATGCGGCGGAGCGGAGACATTCCGACGGTGGTCGGTGCGGAACGCCATGATTGGAAATCAGCGATGCCAGGTGTCCATGTGGGGGTAAGGCGTTTCGTCACGGATGAAGGGCGATGACGCGTGTACTGACCGCCGAGACGCCCGCTGTTGAAGCGAGCGAGGCGGAACTGACTCGGCTGGTTGATCGCTGGACGGCACACATGCGCTGGCGGAAGAATTACGACCGCTGGCACGAAGATCGCCTCTGGCAGGAGGATCATCAACTGCCGCGCTTGCGCGCTGTCGCCGAACAAATCGGGGCGCTGAATGGCGCGCGGGTGCTGGATGTCGGCTCCGGGATGGGCGGCTTCCTCGTCGCCGCGATCCGCAACGGTGTGCGGGCAATCGGCGTCGAACCGAGCGCGGACTACTGCCGCATCACGCAACTGCGCGGGATGCGCTACGGCATTGCTCCCAGCGTGGTTCGGGGTGTCGGGGAAAACATTCCGTGCCTGGACGGTTTGTTCGATGTCGTACTGGCGCAGGATATTCTCGAGCATGTGCGCGATCCCGAACAAACCTTGCGGGAGATCGGTCGCGTCCTCGCGCCGGATGGAGTTGCCCTTGTGACCGTCATCAATCGCCTTGCATGGCGCGACCCGCATTATCACCTCGTCGTTGTCAACTGGCTGCCGCAGCCGATGGGGGAATGGATCGTCGAGCGCATTGGGCGGTCGAAGCGCGCGGCACATTTTAGCGACAACCAGCGTTTGAGCGAGATGTATTACGACACCCTTGCCGGATTTACGCAGCGCGCGCGGCGTCTCGGCTTCGTCGTTGCCGACACGAAGGAGCAAGCGCTCACCAGACGCGCATCGGCGGATGCGGGCAAACATCGCGCGGCGATCCGCCTCCTTGCCCGCTTTGGCATGGTGATGCCCGCATACCGTCTGCACCGGTACTTCGTCGCGAGCACCTTCGAACTGGCATTGCGCAGGTCGGAAAACACGCCATGAACGCACCCGCGACAGCCGAAAAACCGGCGGATCGCAACGACAGCCGTGCGACGCTCGGCACGTATGCCAGTAAAGCCGCCTTCTGGAACACCGTCCTGCTGCCCGCCAAACTAGCCGCACACCTGCTGGCGCAACTTGTCCTCGCCAATGCGCTGCCAAAGGCCGAATTCGGCGTCTACGTCCTCGCGCTCTCCGTCGGTGTCACGTCCGGCTCGCTCGTGGACCTCGGGACGGAACGGAGCGTCGTGAAGTTCCTGCCGGAAGTCGCTGGGCGGCAAGGGCGGCGCGGCGTCCGCACGCTGCTCTCGTGGGTTTTCGGCTTCAAGTTCGCGGTTCTCACGCCCGTTATCATGTTCGCACTGCTCTTTCATCAAGTCTTCTTCCGCTACCTCAACAGCAGGATTCCGTCGGTCCCGGACGATAAATTGACCGATCAAGCGGTCGTTCGCGAGCATGATCGACTCGTGGCGTTAGTGAACGGCCAGCATTGGACGATTTTCTTTTCAATCATCTCGCTCGTGCTTGTCGGCGCATTCTATGATGTGGCGATGCAAAGTCTCGTCGCAACCTTTAAGAACAAAAGTTGGAACATCATCACGATCCTCGTCACGCTGCTCGATCCGCTCGTCGTCGCGGTGATCGTGCTGACGGGGGGGAATATCGGTGTCGTGCTCGTCGGTCGGGTACTTGTCGCGCTCGCGGCGATGTTCCTCGCCGGTAGTTTCGCGGTCTTCGCTGTCCGTCAGTCGGCCGGTGAGGAACGGCAATATATCGCCGTCGAAGAATACGACCGGCCTTTGCCGATCCGCCGCTTCGCGTTCTACTCATCCCTGCAATATGCGCTGCAAGTGACGAGTTTTCTCACGTCCTACGCGTTCGCGGCGATCATCCTCAGGAACGCCGACGAGATCGCCGGCTATCGCGTCGCGTCGGGTTCCGTGCGAGAAATCCTCAGCGCACTCACCACGCCGATTGTCGGCATCCAGGTGCCGATCTTCACGCGCATTTTCACGGCGCGCGATTACCGGCAATTGGATGTCGCCTATGCGCTCGTCGCGCGCTTCCTCGCGTTGGTATTGATTCCGGGGGCCGTTGGGCTGGCATTGCTCATCCCGAATCTTTTCCGCATTCTCTACCCCCAGTACGTCTCCTTCGCGGGCGTCTGCATCGTCCTGATTGTCTTCCTGTTCTCCGAGTCATGCTTGAGCACGGGCACGACCGTCCTCTTAACCTTCGAGCGATACAAGCCGGTGATCGCGGCGCGTGGTATCGCCCTGCTCGCCTTCCCGATCATGTTCTTCACCGCCCGCTGGTACGGCGCGATGGGAGCCGCCATCACATCAGGCGGCTTCGCCTGCCTTGCGGCGCTCGTCGGCACGGTCGCGGCGAATGCCGCCTTGCCGATCCGCTATCCCATCGCCTTCGTTCGGCGTGTGGGCATTGCCGCCGGATGCATGGCAGTTGTCGTTGGTGGCCTGGCCTTCACCGTCGGTCGCGTACCTCTCGACGCGGGCGGCGGCATCCACCGGGTCTTCTGGCTCGGGGTGAACGCGATCATCGCGGCGCTCGGCGGCGTGGTCTATCTCGCCGTGTTCCGCCGAATCGGCGGGGTCGAGCAGAGCGACATCGAGCGGCTGCGCACTCTGCGCATCCCCGCCCGCGCCTTCGTCTTGCGCGTGTTGATCGGGAAGCGGGCCTGATGCGCGTCGCATTGGTCAACCTGACGACGACCACTAAAATCGGCGGCGTCGAGACGTTCGTCTGGGAACTCGCCGGTCGCCTCGCGGAGCGCGGCGTTGCCGTCACCGTGATCGGCGGGAAAACCGCCGTGCCCCCGGTGCGCCAGCCACTCCCCAATGTCGAAATCATCACGGCGCCGTACATCGACCGCGCAACGCTGCGCCGTGTGCCGCTCCTCGGCCGCCGGTACGGGCTGACAAAATTGCTCGAACGGCTCTCGTTCGGCCTCCGCGCGCGGCGCGCCATCGAGCGCGGGGCATTCGACATCGTACACATCCATAAACCGTTCGATTTGCCGCTCGCCGCGTGGGTCCGGGCGCGAACGGGCTCGCGCATCGTGTACAGTTCGCACGGTCGCGACTTTTTCCCCGGTGATCGCCGGTTTTCCGCCGCCGTTTCCGTCTTCACCGCGTGCAGCGCATACAACGCCGGGGAAGTCCGCGAGCGATACCGTCGCGACGCGCGGGTAATCTTCAATGGCATAGACACCGACCAGTTCGCGCCCCAACCGCCGGACAGTGCGTGGCGCGCTGCACTCACGACGGGCAATGCGCCGCTCGTGCTCTGGGTCGGTCGGCTGGAGCGGTGGAAGGGCACGATTGACGTGTTGCGCGCCATCGCGCTGCTCGACCGCGACTGCCCCGCGCACCTCGCCGTCGTCGGCGCGGGGCCGGAGATCGCTCGCCTGCGCGCCGCAGCACGGTCGCTCGGCATCCACGACCGTGTTCATTTCCTCGGAACTTGCGATCATGCGGCGTTGCCGCGCATCTATTCCGCGTGCGATCTCGTCGTCGGCACGAGTTTCGCGAACGAAACCTTCGGGATGGCGATGGCCGAAGCGTCGGCCTGCGCGCGGCCGGTCATCGCGACGCGGTTCGGCGGTTTTCCTGAGGTCGTCTGTGACAACGAAACCGGCCTGCTCGTCCCGCCGCGCGATCCGCCCGCGCTCGCGGCGGCCATCGGCACGCTGCTGCGCGATCCCGCGCGCGGTCGCGCGATGGGCGACGCCGGGCGCGCCCATGTCGTCGCAAATTTTGCGTGGCCGGTCGTGACCGACCGCGTGCTGCGGGTTTATGGCGAGGCGCTCGATGAAGATTGACTTCGTGACGACCTTCGGCATCGTCCGGGGCTTCCCCTCCTTCCCGGAAGCGACGCTCGCCCGGTCGTTCGTCGCCGATGGCCACACGGTGCGTGCGCTCACCTATTTCGCCAAGTCCTCACCGATGATTGACACGCATCACGACACGATTGATGGCGCGGAAATTCATCGCATCCGGCGCAAAGGCCTGTTCACGCCCGGCGTCCTCGGTTGGATCGCGAAGGAACGACCGGATGTCGCGCATATTCACCACCTGAGTAATCGCCTTTCTGTCCTGGCGCTCCCGGCGTACCGCGCGCGGCGCGTGCCGGTGCTATTTTCTCCCTACGGCATCCTGCACGACCCGGTCCTTGTGGATGACACCGACCGGCCGCTCGCCGCGCCGATGCACCGCGAGCGGGTGCAAGCGTCCGTGGTGCGTACGATGCGGGCAACCGGCATCAAAGACGGTGCGGGCATCTGGGCGTTGCACCGGCCACTGTTTGCTGCGAACGCCGTGCATGCGATGTCCCTCCACGAGAAGCGTGTGCTCGCGGCCCTCGGCGTGCCGGACGAGCGTATTCATTTCATTCCGGTCGGCACGGACGCGACGCTGCTCGCGACCACAACGCCGATCACCCGCACCAGCCACCCGACGGTCCTGTTTCTCGGCCAGACGAAGTACCGAAAAGGGTGGGACCTGCTCGTCCGCGCGATTCCCGCCGTTGCCGCCGCAATCCCGACGGTGCGTTTCATCTTCGCCGGGCACACGGGGCGCGACCGACTGGATTTCGACGCGCTCGTGCGCGAGATCGGCGTCGCGCGCCAGATCGAGACACCGGGGCACGTCGCCGAGTCGGAGAAGGTTCGCCTCCTACGCTCGTCGTGGGTTCTCGCGTTGCCCGCGCGCTACGAGGGCTTCGGCATCCCGCTCGTCGAAGCGATGATGGTGGGCACACCCGTTGTGACGACAAATGTTCCCGCCTGCAACGAGATCATCCAGGATGGCGAGAACGGCCTCGTCGTCGCCCCGGACGATCCCGATGCACTCGCGGGCGCGCTGATCCGCCTACTCCGCGACGGCGAACTGCGCGAACGCCTGGCGCGCCGGGCCGCCGGCGACGCCGCGTTGCGCTACGATGCGGCGGTCGTCGCGCGGCAGTTCGAGCGGCTCTATGAATCATTGATCGCGGGGCGCGACTGATGCGCGTCCTGTACTTCACCGGCGCGTATCGCCCCGACTCGATGGTTAGCCACACGCACGGAGACCTCGTCGCCGCGCTGCGTACCCGAGGCGCCGATGTCGAAATTGCCACGGTCGCGGGCGGTGAACAATCACGACTGGTGGAATCGAGCAGGGACCGGCACGGCACAACTGTCTGGTCCATCGCCATCGCGCACTCGCTGCGCGATCGGCTGATGCGTCGCTACGACGCGCGCGTCTGGGCGTTCGCGCCGTTCGGTGGTCTCGTCCATGCGCTTCGCGCCTTCCTCACCCCGGATCGCCTGTCAGGGTACGACCTCCTCCATGTCGGCATGGCATTTCCGTATGCGACGGCATTCCGCCACGCGATGCATGGGCGCGAACGCCCGCCAACCCTCGTCACGCTCACCGGCGGTGACATTTTGACCGACGATGAGACCGGGTACGGATATGGCCGCTCACTTGTCACGCGTGCGGCGATCCGGCGGACACTCGGATGGGCGGCGCTCGTGCAGGCGAACTCGCCCCTCTCGGCCGATGCAGCCGCCGCGTATGGCTGCGCGCGGGAGCGGATCGCCGTCCACCCGCCGCACTCACCGCACGAACCGTTGGCGCTGCGGGACGTCCGCGCATATCGCGCGCGCTGCCGCCAGGAATTGATCGCATCGGGCGGGATCCCTCCGGGTCGCCTCCTTGTCGGCATCGGGCGCATGGTCCCGATCAAAGGGTATGACGACGTGATCCGCGCGCTCCCGATCATTCGCGCCGCGTACCCGGACACCGCGATTATGCTCGCCGGTCCCGCGCGCGACGCCGCAGCCGAGTCGTATGTCGCGTCGTTGCGGCAGCTCGCGGTGTCGCTCGGGCTGGAAAACCAGGTACGTATCGTCGGTGCGGCGCCTTTCGAAGATGTACCGCGCTACTTCGCCGCAGCCGATCTCGCCCTCATTCCCTCGCTGCTGGACGGTCTAAATATGACGGCCGTCGAGGCCGCGTCGGTCGGCACACCGTCGGTCGTCAGCGAGCGGGCGGGCGTCGCCCACTATGTGCGCACGTACGGCGCGGGCGCGGTCGTCCCGCCGCGCGATCCCGCCGCCCTCGCCGCCGCAATCGTCACACTGCTCGGCGATGCGCGCGCGTGGGAAGATGCATCGCGCCACGCCCTCCAGATGGCCGCGCCATTTTCGCTCGCCCAGACAGCTGATAACGTCGCGTGGCTCTATGACCGGCTCCATGCCGGATAAAGCGTCAATCCCGCCTATGCTATACTCGGCAACCGGTGGCGGGGATGATGGAGGCGCGAGCGGGTGGTTGCGACGGCAAAGAACTGGATTGAAGAGCCTCCTGTCGCGGCAGACCCACCGACGCCGATGCCGCGCATCATGTACGTCGCCTATCCGTCCAGCCTCACGCTCCGCTCCGCCAATGCCGTCCAGACCTACGCGACCGTCGTCGCGCTCCGGGCATGGGCGCCAAACAGCACGGTCGTCATCCCACGCTTCGCCTTCCGCCCCAGCGCGTTCTCCGCGCTCGGCGCGACGCATCTCGTTCGCCTGCCATTCAATGCCGGAAGACACATCGTGCGCTCAGTCTGCTGGTCGTATCTGGAGCGCACCTCGTTCGCCTTCCGCGTCCTCGCGCACATCGCGTGCGAGCGGTTGCGTCGTCGGCAGCCCGATGTCGCGTATGTCCGCGACATCGTCTGCGCGGTCTGGCTCGCGCTCGTCTTGCCACGCCTCGGCACCGCCGTGATTTTCGAGATGCACGACCGCGAAGTGACCAACCCGTCGGCGAATTCCGGCCCGATCGCGTGCTGGCTCGCACGCTGGTTTGATGCCGTCGCGGTACGCCACGCATCGGGCATCGTTTCGCTCACCGACGCATTCCTGCCGGAAGTGCGCACGTTATTTGGCAATAAAGGTTGCGCACCACTTGCCGTCATCCCGGATGCGTATGACGACGACGTTTTCCGGCCCCAGGGTCGCACAGAATCGCGCGCCGCGCTCACCATTCCGCACGAATGCCCCGTGGTCGCGTACACCGGCCTGACATTCGCCTCTCACGGCGTGGATGTGCTCGTGGATGCGTGCGCGATTGTCCGCGACCGGTTCCCGGAGGTGCTGCTCGTGCTCGTCGGCGGTCGGGACACAGAGCGTGCAGCGATGGCGGAGCGCGCCGCGCAACGCGGCATATCGGGCAATATTCGTATCGTCCCGCCCCATCCACCGCGTGAAATCCCGCAGTATCTCGCCGCTGCTGATGTCCTCGTCATCCCCGACACGGTGACGAAAACGAGCGCGTCGCCGCTCAAATTGTTCGAGTACGCGGCGATGGAGCGACCAATCGTCGCGGCAGATCTCGCCGCACTCCGCGAGGTGATCCCCGCCGACGCGGCGCGGTACGTTCCGCCCGGCAATCCGGCGGCGCTGGCAGCGGGCATTGTCGCGGTTTTGACGCATCCCGACGAAGCCGCCGCGATGGCGGCGCGGGCACGGCGGGCCGTCGAACCGCACACCTACACGCATCGCGCGTTGGCCATCGTCGCATTTTGCCGCCAGGTCTGCGCGGTGGCGCGTGAATGACGTGACAGTGGACACTGCCGTGCGCACCGATACTCATAGCGCCGACACAGGGCAGTCTCGGCGAGGAACGGCGCGCCGCCTCAATCGGGGTCTGCTCGCGTTAATTATCCTTTATCTCTGCTCCTTGCCGTTCGTCGCGCACCGCATGACCGCGTCGGACGCGATTGAATATTACTCATATGATCGGTCGCTGTATTTCGATCACGACCTCGATTTCACGAACGACTATCAGGGATTCTATGACCGCAATCCGAAGGGGTTAGCGAACTTCAAAGCGGGATTCATCGACAAGCGCAATCCGTCCGGGCATGCAATCAACAATGGCCCGATCGGTTCGGCGATCCTGTGGGCGCCGTTCTTCCTTGCGGGCGACGCTGCAGCGCGTGCACTGCACGGCATGGGAGCCAGGATTGCGCCCGACGGGTTCAGCCTCCCGTATATCTGGTCGGTCTCGCTCGGCTCCGCGCTATACGCGGGTGCGGCGCTCATCCTCACTTATCTGTTAGCCCGTGCGATCACGGATCGGACGGCGGCATTCTGGGCATCGCTCGTCATCTGGCTCGGCACCCCGGCGCTCTTCTACAGCCATCTCGCGCCGACCTATGCGCACGCCACCTCGTGGTTCGCGGTCTCCGCCTTCCTTGTCGTCTGGTTCCGCGCGCGCGCGGGGCGTTCGTGGCGCGCGTGGGCGGCGCTCGGCGCGCTCGGTGGGCTGGTCGCGATGGTGCGGGAACAGGACGCGGTTTTTCTGCTCGTGCCGGCGGTGGACGAACTGCTGCGCCTCGCCCCCGGCGTACGCCGCCCGGATCGAACGTGGTTGCACAATGTCGGTACAACGGCGCTCGGTGGGATCGTCATGGTATGCTGCGCGGTCGTGACGTTCACGCCGCAGTTGCTCGTCTATCGCACGCTCAACGGTAACTTCCGGCCATCCTCGGAAGTGTCAGATAAGTTGCATTGGAACGCACCGAACGCCCTTCGGGTGCTGTTCGATCCGGGGCACGGCTTGTTCCTTTGGACGCCAATTCTGCTGCTCGCGATCTTCGGCCTCGGCCTGCTGATCCAGCGCGATTATCGGCTCGGTCTTTCCCTCGCGGTCGGCTTTGTGATGACGTTGTACCTCAACGGAGCATTCCAGACCTGGACGACCGCCGGCGCATTCGGCGCGCGGCGCTTCATTGTGTGCAGCCCGATTTTCGCGATCGGTCTCGCGGAACTGTTCCGCCGATACGGCGAGCGCACCGACGGAGAAAACGCCGCGATCCGGGCCTGGGTACCAGTCATCGTCACGCTGGCAATCCTGTGGAATGGGGGCTTGATTCTGCAATACGTGAGGTTGGATATGGATCGCCAGCAACTTGATTGGCCGCGTGTTCTGACCAATCAGTTCACCGTCGTGCCGCGCCATATGATCGGCGATCTTTGGCGGATGATCCGCAATCCCGGATCGTTCTATCAGGGCGGTGCATCGTGACCACTCGCGATACGACCGTTCGCACTTCCTCGCGCTACGATGACGATTATTTCCGCGTCCAGCGGGAGAAGTCGGCGGAAAAAGTTGGTTGGGAATACACCCGCCTCCTCGCGATGGGCGGTGTGCGGTTACCTACCGATGCAGTTGTCCTCGACGCGGCGTGCGGCGCGGCCCCCGGTCTCCGCTTTTTCGATCGCGATCATCGGGCGGCACTCGTCATTGGCCTCGATGTCGCCTCCGCCGCCCTGCGCGCGGCGCGTCAGATGCTGCCCCATGCCCAACTCGTGCAGGCCGATCTCGACCGCCCGTTGCCCTTCGCCGACGCGTCGTTCGATCTGATTATCCTCCGGGAGGCGATTGAGCACGTCGAAGATGGCGCAGCGACGCTTGCCGCCTGCCGCCGCATTTTGCGCCCCGGCGGCTGCCTCGCGCTGACGACACCAAACCGCTGGGACGCGCGCCGCCCGCTCTTTCGCATCACTCACCGCGTCTGGAGCGGCGAGGCGGACCCAACCCACACCCACATCTATGCGCCGTCCGAAATGCGCGCGGCCTTGCAGCAGGTCGGATTTGCCCGCGTGCGCGTGCGAACCGGCTTCAAGCCGATACTGCGCGTCGGCGGCAATCGCCTCCCCGTCCGCGTGGCGCTTCCATACCCGCCGCTCGTCGGCAATGGTATCGTCGCCTTCGGCTGGCAGGGAGGCGTCCGATGATTTCACCCTGGCTGCTCGCCGCGCTCCGCTGCCCGATCTGCGTACAGGAGCGCGCGAGAAACGATTCCGGTCGCCTGATGCGCGGCGGCAACAACCTCGTCTGTGACATATGCTCCGCCCAGTATCCGGTGCTAGAGGGATATGTTGATATTCGCCCGCGCGCGGGGCTGGACGGCAAGCAGACGGTCTACAATGATCCGACGGCCGATCTCGATGATCCTGTGATCCGCGATCCCGTCCTTTCCGCCGGGGTGCGCCAACGCGTCCTCCGCTTGCTCCTCCGGCCCCAGCGCACGGATGCATTGCTCGAAATCGGGTGCGGCAATGGGAAATTCGCCTATTGGAATCGCGCCGCCGTGGCGCACATCGTCGGCCTCGACCCGGCCGCCCGATTCGCGCCGGAGGCGGTCGCGACGATTGATCTCGTTCAGGGCGATGCGCGGGCGCTGCCGTTCGCGCCCGGCACATTCGATGGCGCGTACACCGTTGATGTCTTCGAACACCTCGATTTGCCCGGTGTGCGGGCGCATCTTCGCGAAACACGGCGTGTCCTGCGTGCGACGGGCGCGTACTTCTGTTTCTCCAATACGCGCGAGCGTTCCTGGCTCAATTACCTCATTGATCCGGGGCGTCGCCTCGCGGAGTCGCTGCATCGGGCAGGACTCGTTGATCGCACGCGCGACCATCTGCGCAAGGGCGACCATGTCAAAGCCGTCGAAACAACGTCCGCGCTCGAACGCGAACTGACGGATGGCGGGTTCGGGGTGGCGCATCTCTGGTTCCTCAATCCTGTAATCGCCACCTGCGTCGAGACGCTCGGATTTGCGCTGATCGAGAGGCGTTTGTCGCGCGGGCGAGGCGTCGGTGCGGAGCGCCCCCGCTCCGTCAAGAGCCAGACGACGGAGAGCGTACGGGACAACGCCGCGCGCAAGCCGCTCGTTCGCTTCCTCCTACGCGTCGCGACCGCGCTGCTGATGCTCGATGTCGCGTTTTTTCGCGGTATTCGTACCGGACCGTTCTTTCTGCTCGCCCGGCCAACGCCGCGCGTATGAAGGTCCTGTATTGCGCGCTCGCGATTGATCTTGGCGGCGCCCACGGCGGCGCGACGCACGCGACCGAAGTGGCGAACGGCCTCGCCGATCTCGGTCACGATCTCTGGCTGGTCGGCGGCGGGCATCCGCCGCTGCGGGATCATGCACGCATCCGTGGACGCGTCACCCTCGTGCCAACGCCGCCGAAACTCGCGTGGATGAATACTCCCCGCGTCCGCAGGATCGTGAACGAGTGGCGACCGGACATTGTTATCGAACGCTTTTACACCTTCGCGGGCGGCGGCATCATCGCCGCACACAAGCGCGGAATCCCGACGATCCTCGAAGTGAATGCACCGGTCTACGATCCGCCCGGCGCGCCGAAAGACCGGATAGACCGCGCCACCGGTGGCATGATGCGGCACTGGGCGACGCAGCAGTGCCGATGGGCGGGCCGCATCGTCACACCGATCCCGACAACGGTGCCGCATGACGTTCGCGCGAAAGTCGTCCCGCTCCAATGGGGTGCAAACGTGCATCATTTCGATCCCGCGCGGTATCCACGAACCGGGGGCGATGCGCGCGAGATACGGCGACGCTACGGGATTCCGGCAGACGCTCCCGTTATCGTTTTCGTCGGCAGTTTTCGTGCGTGGCACGGCGCGGCAGAGGCGATTCGCGCCTTCCGCGTGGTTCAGGAGCAGATCGCTGATGCGTATTTGCTGCTCGTGGGCGACGGCCCGGAGCGAGCGACACTCGAACAGTCAGTCCGCGATCACCCGGCTCACACCATCGTCTTCACGGGTGCGGTGCCGTATCGGGACGTACCGCGCTATCTAGCGATCGCCGATATCGCGGTCGCGCCGTTCGTCCCGTCGCTCCACCGACCGCTCCAGCATTTCGGCTTCTACTGGTCACCCCTCAAAATCTTCGAGGCGATGGCGATGGCGATTCCCGTCGTGACGACTGCCGTGGCTCCATTGACGGAGATTGTGCGCGGCGCGGGTATCGCGGTACCCGAACGCGACGGTGCGGCGCTCGCGGGCGCGCTGACGGCATTGCTGCGCGACCCGCACCGGCGCGCCGCGATGGGCGCAGAAGGGCGCGCCCGCGTCATTTCCGCATGGTCGTGGGAGGCGCATTGTCGCCATCTTGACGGGATCATGACCGCATTGGTCGGCGGCACATGACGCGCCGATTGCGCGTCCTGTTTATCACCGATGCTTTCCCGCCCGATGCATACGGCAGCGGGTGGAGCACCTACCATCTCGCGCGCGGGCTGCGCGCCGAGGGGCACGAGGTCCGCGTCGTCGTCGCGACACCGACGCACCAGATCGTCGCGACGACCTACGACGCATTGCCTGTCTGGCAGGCCAAATCGGGCGCACGCCTGGTCAATTCCGCACGCTTCGCGGTCACGGGGCTTGGCTCCGGACGGATCGTGCGTCGGCTGATCCGCGCGTGGCCTCCAGATATCATCCACGCGCAACACATCAACGCGATGCTTGTCGCGGGCCATGTCGCGGGCGCGATACCGCTGATCGTCACCGTACGCGATCACTGGCCCGTTTGTTTCTACGGCACCGCCCTCGCTTCGACGCCGTGCCCCGGCTGCCTCCACGGAACGTTATCCGTATGCAACCCGAATCGCGGCTCGACCGATGCACCGAAGCCGATGCACTTCCTGAAGCGCGAGGTGATGCGCGGCCTGTTGCGGCAGCGCCAGCATATCCTGTCGAAAGCGGCCGGTGTCATCGCAGCGAGCGACGCGATGCACCAGGAACTCGTCTCCCTCGTGCCGCCATCGCGTTTGCACACGATCCCGAACGCGGTTGATCTTTCACTTTTCACCGGTGACGATGGCAGCGGCGGCGATCTGCCGGATCGTTTTTTCCTTTACGTCGGCAAGCTCGCCGCCCACAAGGGAGCGGACCTGCTCGCGGACATCGCGGCCCGGCTCGGCCCCGGCGCGCCGCCGATTCTTGTCGTCGGCGACGGCCCATTGGAAGCGTCGCTCCGCGCGATGGCGAATGGCGGCCTCCGCGTTCTAGGTCGCCGATCGAACGAGGAGGTTATCGCCCTGATGCGGCGGGCAATCGCCGTCATCACACCCGCGCGCTGGCCCGAACCGTTAAGCCGGACCCATCTCGAAGCGCTTGCCGCCGGTTGCCCGATTGTCGCGACCGACACTGGCGGCACGCGCGAGGTCGTCGCGGACGGCGTCACCGGCTTTCTCACTGCAGTCGAGGATGGAGAGACGATGGCGCGTCGGCTACGCGAACTCGCGGACGATACCGCATTGCGGTCGCAAATGTCGGACGCATCGCGCGCGCGCGCCGAGCGTCTTTTCGGCCTCGAAGCGATTACCGCGCGGCATCTCTCCGTCTATCGGGCCGCGCTGGCGGCCAGTAGCGACGCAACGGGCTGAATGGCGCGGCATACCAGACTTTTCGGAGGACTACGATGAGCCGGGGCGAAGCTTGAATGGGCTGCTGAGGTCGCGACGCAAGGCTGTGGGCAAGTCATCCGACGGTCCGGGCAGGTCGGCGAATTCCATCGGCGCTCCGGCGAGGATACGCGCCAGATCATCAGCATCGAGGTCGGCGAGTGGGTCCCACGCGAAGCGCTTCATCACTACGCGGCCTTTGGCGTCGAACTCGACGCCCTCGGCGCGCAGAAGGCCCGCCATCGTATCCGGGTGACCGAATGCCCACGCCCCGGTCAGCGCGCCCTCGCGGTTCACCACGCGATGTGCGGGCACCCGCGCTTCTGCCGGTGTGCCATTCATGATCCAGCCGATGAAGCGCGCGTGCCCCGGCATGCCAATCGCCGAGGCGAGCCATCCGTACGTCGTCACGCGCCCGGCCGGGCACATGCGAACCAGCGCGAAGACCTCCGCGCGCGCGCGCGTTAGATCAAACGGCTTGTCGCTCATCGCTTCTCCTCCCGTCGTGTCAGCACGGTCACGGTTTCGATGTGATGCGTCTGCGGAAAGAGATCAACCATCTGCACCGAATCAATCCGGTACGCCGCATGGAGTGCGCGGATGTCGCGTACGAGCGTCGCGACATCGCACGAAACATAGACAATGCGGCTGGGGCGGAGGCGCAAAAGCCCATCGAGAACACCGTTGCCGCAGCCCGCGCGCGGCGGGTCGAGCACAACCGCGTCCACGCGCTCGGCGAAGGTCGCCATGAAGCGTTCCGCTTTGTGAACATGCACGGCGATATTCTGGGTATCGGCGGCGACAGCATTGAAGCGGGCATCCGTACCCGCGATTGGCGCCTCCTCGACCGCGACGACGCGGCGCGCGTGTGGTGCGGCGAGGATCGCGAACGCCCCGACCCCGGCATACAAATCCAGCACCGTCTCGTTGCCCGTGAGCGCCAAGCCCTCCAGCACGCAGCGCGCGAGGAGATCCGCCATGCTTTGTGCGGAACCATCCGGCCGCGTTTCCGGTCGCGTGTTCACCTGGAAGAATGCGCCGCCTGACACCCTGAACCGCCGACCGAGAAGGGTATGGTACACCGTGCGACGTTCGCTCGCGCCGTAGGATGTCGCGGCCCCCGCGCCATCCGCGCGAATCGTCGTTTCACTCGACATTCCGGCAGCGCTGAGGCGAATCAACTCGCCGCTAATCGCTGGTTGGCTGATTGGGCAAAGGCTGATCGCCACGAGTTCCGCGCTGTGGAGGTGATGAAACGCCGGCTTGTCGTCCTCCGTTGGTTCAACGGTGATGACGTTACGGTACTGCCACGGATCCACCATCGCGAGCGGCACACGCATCGCTGTATCCAGGGCCGCATCGCTCAACCGGAATGACCGCTGGAACTGCTCGCGCACAATTTGATTTTTTGCACGCACCTGTGCCGGATAATCGAGGAACTGCCACTGGCAGCCACCACACGCGCCGAAATAGGGACAAAGCGGCGCGACGCGATCCGCTGACGGTTCGAGAACGTCCACGACGACAGCGCGCGCGAATGTCTTGCGCATTTCGACAATACGGGCGGAGACCAATTCGCCAAGTGCGGCGCCCTGTAGAAAGACAACGAGGTCGCTGTGCCGACCGACGGCGTCGCCGCCGTTCGCCATCGAAGTGGCGCGCAACGTGATCGTCGCGCCAACGCTGAGCGTGCTAGGCATGTTCATTCGATCCATCGCATTCAACCAGACAGAAAAGCGGGACCGGATCGCTCCGGCCCCACATCGAACGTCCGAGGGGTATTATGCCACGCCGGGCGCGTTGCGGAATCGTGGCGGTGGCGCTTGCCCGTTCGCGGAAGGCTTCGGCGCGGTCGGGTTCGGTTGCTGGCTCTGCGCCTTCTGCTCGGCGGCAAGAACCGCCGCCGCGACCGCGTCCTTCGCACGCTGCGGGATCACGTAACTCGGTGCGGGCTTCGGCTCCTGGAAGAACTCCTCGATCTCCGCGCCGTCCACCGTCTCTTTTTCCAGCAGCAGTGCGGAAATCTGGTGCAACTGCTCCATGTACGTCGTCAGCACCTGCCGCGCCCGCTCGTATCCTTCCTCGACGAGTTTGCGCACTTCCTTGTCAATCTGGAAAGCGACATCATCCGAGTAATTGCGGTGCTCACCAATGTCGCGACCTAGGAAGACCATCTCTTCGCGCTTCCCGTATTGGATCGGCCCAAGCTCTTTGCTCATGCCGTACTCAGTCACCATCTTGCGTGCGAGATTAGTCACCTGCTCGATATCGTTCGACGCGCCGGTGCTGACTTCCTGGAAAACCAACTCCTCTGTCACATGCCCACCGAGCGCATAGGCGAGGCGATCCTTGAACTGCGCTTTGGTCCAGAAGAAGCGATCTTCGTCCGGCAGGATGCGCGTATATCCGCCCATCATCCCACGTGCGACGATGCTGATCTTGTGTACCGGATCGGCGTTTGCCAGGACGCGTGCCACAAGCGCGTGCCCCGCCTCGTGATACGCCGTCATGATCCGCTCGCGCTCGCTGATCAGGCGGCTCTTACGCTGCGGCCCGGCGATCACCCGGTCAATCGCCTCGGCGACCTCGTCACGACCGATGACTTTCAGATTCCGGCGCGCCGCAAGGATCGCCGCCTCATTGACAAGGTTTTCGAGGTCTGCGCCGGAGAATCCGGGCGTTTGGCGTGCGATCTCTTCGAGCGTCACGGTGTCATCCATCGGCTTGCCGCGCGTATGCACTTCGAGGATCGCCTGCCGACCGCGAATATCGGGGTTGTCGAGGATCACCTGACGGTCGAACCGCCCCGGCCGCAACAATGCGGGATCGAGCACATCGGGGCGGTTCGTCGCCGCAATCACGATGATGTTCGTGCTACTGTCGAAGCCGTCCATCTCGACGAGAATTTGATTAAGCGTCTGCTCGCGCTCGTCGTGGCTACCGCCGAGGCCCGCGCCGCGCTGGCGACCGACCGCGTCAATCTCATCCACGAAGATGATGCAGGGTGCATTCCGCTTCGCTTGGTCGAACAGATCGCGAACGCGCGACGCGCCGACACCGACGAACATCTCCACGAACTCCGAGCCGGAGATCGAGAAGAAGGGCACGCCCGCCTCGCCGGCCACGGCGCGGGAAAGCAGCGTCTTGCCGGTACCGGGCGGGCCAACGAGTAGCACGCCGCGCGGGATGCGCGCGCCGAGTGCCGCAAACTTATCCGGGTACTTCAGGAACTCGACGACCTCGGCCAGCTCCTGCTTCGCCTCCTCAACGCCCGCCACATCGGTGAAGGTCACCGAGGGGCGATTGCCGGTGAACATCCGGGCGCGGCTCTTGCCGAATGACATCGCCTGATTGTTCGAACCTTGCGCCTGCCGCATCATGAAGACGAGGATGCCGACCAAAAAGAGCGTTGGCAGGAGGAAGCCGAGCGTCCCGAGCAAACTGCCCCACTGACTCGACCCCTTCGCGGCGATCGCGGGGAATTGCTCGGGCGGGATGCCATTGTCCTTCAGAATCTCGTAAATCGTGCTATTGTCCGGCAATCGCACGTTCTTTTTGGCGCCATCGCGCTGCTCCACCTCGGCATTGCTGCTGCCGTTGGTGGTCGTGATCTTGGTAATCTGGCCTTGTTTGACAAGGGAAACGACGGCGCCGATGTCAATTGACTTGCTTTGACCGGGACTTTGTACGACCGTAAACCAGAGTGCGATGACCGCGACGATGATAATCAGGTACACGAGGCTGTTTTTCAGCCACTTGTTTTCACTCATTCACGAGCCTCCGGCGCCGCAGCGCTGCGTGGAAAGGGAATTCCTGCGAGCCGAGCGGCAGTCGTTCGCAACGGCCGCACGTCTTCGTATTCTATCATACGCGTGCGAGCCCGAAAATGTGACTGTTGCGCGCGAAATCGGTTCGCCGAATGGCGCTTCAGCGATTCAAATAGCGGCCGGATCGAGGACGCCAACAAACGGCAATTGGCGATACAAGCCGGCGGAGTCAAGGCCATACCCGACCACAAAGGCGTCGGGAATCGTGAACCCGATATAATCAAGCACCACATCGGTTTCGCGCCGCTCTTTCTTGTCGAGCAGTACGCACGTTCGCAGCGACGCCGGTTCGCGCGCACGAAGGAGACTTTGCAGGTAGGCGAGCGTCAGGCCGCTGTCCACGATGTCCTCGACGATAATCAAGTCGCGGCCCGTCACTTCGCTGTTCAAATCTTTGAGAATGCGGACGACGCCCGTAGATTCCGTCCCCGCACCGTACGACGAGACCGCCATAAATTCCATCTCGACCGGCAGATGTATCTGGCGGATCAGGTCGGCCATGAAGATCGTCGCGCCGGTCAGGACACCGACGAGTACGGGGACACGCCCCACGTAATCGCGGTCAATTGCCGCCGCCAGTTCAGCAATTTTGTCGCGGATCATTTCTTCAGTGAGCAGCACGGACATCGGCATGCTCGCCGTCCCCGGTATCGGCGGGTTCCCGTCAGCCATCGTTCGCTCCGATCCTTTCATTCGCCGGCGTATTGATACGTGTCACGATGCAGCGGTGCGTCGCGGTCGCCTCAGTCGCCGCGAACTCCGCGCTGACATCATGCCCGATCACCCAAGCAATCGTATCGTTGACGACAAGGAGCGGCAACCGATCGCGCACCGGCACGGGTACGCCGCGTGCGGCGAGGTAATCGCTCAGGGGCGTGCCGCGCGCGCGACTAACCGGCCAAAAACGATCCTTGGGCATCCGGTTGCGGATTGTTGGCGTGTGCTCTGGCGGCAATCGCAGCAGGACGGTCGTACGGTCATTACCATCCGGCACCGGGCCATTTTGGCGTACCGCCGCGACAGACAATGTGTAGTGGGTAAGGGAGTGACCGTCAATGGATAGTTGAATAGTTTGATCGGTTCGCACGATCATCGCGCCATCGGCGAGCGGATAGCGATCCGCCGCCGCTCTGCTCACCCAACCGGCGACATCGGATCGGGCGCCGAAAACGATGCGTCCGAAGGCGAGCGCGCACGCCACACCACCGAACACGCGAATCGCACTCGAACGCATGGCGGTAGCATGATGCCGCGCCGCGTCAATGTCCGACGCACGCGGCATATGCCCCGTCACTTGCTCGAAGAGGCGTCGCAGTATTCGTCGTTGAATCGCGACGTGTTCCGAGGCAAAGGCGGCGTGGAGGAGACTGACGCACGCGGCGTCGGTTCGGTACGCGCAACCGACCATCGCCCGCTCCGCCGCCGCCGCGAGAAACGCCGTGTCGTCACGAGCAAGCGAAGAGGTCCGCGCGAGAGCGGAAACGATCGCGGGGTTACGCGCGCGAAGTGCGGGCACAATAACATGCCGCATCCAGTTGCGTGCGTACGCGCGATCATCGTTGGTCGGGTCGTGGATGGTTGCGAGATTCCATACGCCGCAGTACGCGACCGTTTCTTCGTGTCGCACCGACAAAAGCGGTCGGATGATCCGGAGACGACGCCCGCCCTGGATCGCTTCGTTGTTGCTGTTAGAAGGAAGATCGTCGGGAAACGAAAGCGTCGTTTCCTCGCCCATTCCACCAAGCCCATCAAGGCCCGCGCCGCGCACGAGGTGGAGCAGGACCGTCTCGGCTTGATCGTCGAGTGTATGACCGGTCAGGGTCGCATCGGCCTGTTCGTCCGCAGCGATCATCGCCAACGCGCGATAACGCAGATCGCGCATCGCGCCTTCTGAGCGAGGATGGATCAGTTCAGTGTCCGCGACAAGAAGATGTACAAGCCGGAAACCCACCTGAAGATCGTCCGCCAGCGCCCGGACAGCAGCGGCGTCACGGTCATCGTCCGCACGGACGCAGTGCCGTACATGGCAAATCGTTACCTGCGCACCGGTGTTAAGTGCGACGGTTGCGACCGCGTGCGCCAGACAGGTACTGTCCGCACCGCCGGAGCAGGCGACAATCACGCGCGAAACTTCCGCGCGACCGAGGGCGGATCGCACGACAGCATGTATCCGCTCGGTCAAGCGGTTCGCGGATTGTGCGCGGTATGGCATAGGAGGTGTCTTTGCTTAGCAAGGGGAAAGAATGGTGCCGACGGCGGGATTCGAACCTGCGACATAGGGCTTATGAGTCCCCCGCTCTGCCACTGAGCTACGTCGGCACGCGATTGATTGTGCATGCGGAATGTAGCATCCACTGGCATGAATCGTCAAGCCCGCGTGGGAAACGGGCGGCCGAAATCGAGTTTTGGCGAAACCCTTGACACGGTCCGTGCAGAGCGGTAGTATCCCCCTTGCTGCCTGAGAGCAGCGAATGCACCTTACCAGCAGAGGGGAAGGGAGAGAGGCAGCAGCATGTCTCGAGGGCGGGTTTTGGCCCGCTTGATGGATATTGGTTTGAGAGTTTGATCCTGGCTCAGGATAAACGCTGGCGGCGTGCCTAATGCATGCAAGTCGAACGG
>JBBRLR010000013.1:0-71314 GCA_038231255.1 Thermomicrobiales bacterium
ATCGAAACCGGGGAGAACCGCAAAGGCGCGAAGAGCGCAAAGGACGCAAAGCAAAGAAGAGAGAAGGCAATGAAATCCAATTCTTCTTATCCCCACTTTGCGCTCTTGGCGTCTTTTGCGCCTTTGCGGTTCTCCCCGGTTTCGGTTTCGCTTTCGGTTGCCGGAATCTGCGATACTGCACGGCACTGAGTGGCGAACGAAACGGAAAGGACGAGCGACGGATGGCTGTGCCGACACTGGACCCGATGATCGAGGCCCTCACGGAGCGCGTGAGCCGGGAGCGGCGCTACCTGCACATGCACCCGGAACTCGGCCTGCACGAGACGAACACCGCCAACTTCGTCGCCGAGAACCTGCGCGAGGCGGGCATCCCCTTCCGCGCCGGGGTCGGCGGCGACGGGCGACCGTTCTACATGGACGCTGCCGCCATGAAGGTCGCCGGGATCGAGCCGATGCCGACGACGGGCGGCACGGGCATCGTCGCGACGATCGAGGGCGCCCGCCCCGGTAAGTGCGTCCTGCTACGCGGCGACATGGACGCGCTCGCGATGCAGGAGGAGACGGGGGCGGACTACGCCTCGCTGACGCCGAATGTCATGCACGCCTGCGGCCACGATGTCCACACCGCCGTCATCCTCAACACCGCCCGTGTCCTCTGGGCGCGCCGGGGCGAGTTCGCGGGGACGGTCAAACTGATGTTCCAGCCCGGCGAGGAAGGGTACGGCGGCGCGCGGGCGATGATCGAGGACGGGCTGCTCGAAAACCCGACGGTGGACGCCGCTTTTGCACTCCATGTGGACCCGCAGGTGCCCGCCGGGCAGATCGCCTTCACGCCGGGGATGGCGAACGCCAACTCGGACCGCATCTTCATCCGCGTCCACGGCAAGGGCGGGCACGCCGCCCGACCGCACAGCGCGGTGGATAGCACGCTCGTCGCGGCGCACATTTTGATCGCGCTCCAATCCCTGATCAGCCGCGAGACGGACCCGATGGAGTCCGCCGTCATCACGATCGGCACGATGCAGGCCGGGGTGGGCGCGGCGAATGTCATCCCGGAGTTCGCGACGCTCTTCGGCACGGTGCGGACGCTCAATCTGGACGTCCGCGAGCAGATCCGCAGGCGCATCCCCGAAGTCGCCTCCCACATCGCGCAGGCGATGGGCGCGACGGCGGAGACCGCCTATCTGACCGGCTACCCGGCGATGATCAACACCCCCGCGATGTGCGAGTTGATCCGCCGCGCGGCGACGCCGATCATCGGCGTGGAGAATGTCAGCGAGAAGCCGCTCGGCCTCGGCGGCGAGGATTTCTCGTTCGTGCTCGAAAAGGTGCCCGGCGCGATGATGCGCCTCGGCACCGGTAACGCGGAGCTTGGCTTGACGAATGGCGTCCACCACCCGAAGTTCGACGTGGACGAGCGCGCCCTCCCCCTCGGCGTCGCCATGATGACCGCTATCGCGATGCAGTACCTGAACGGATAGGGTTTGGGGTTTGGGGTTTGGGGTTCGAGGTTTGGGGAGTACGGGGTTCTCCACCGCGAACCGCGAACTTCGAACCCCGAACCTTCTCCAACGGAGGACGTCATGCTGGACTTCGGCATTACCCTGAAACCGGACATGCGGCCAGAGCGCGTCGTGGCGCTGACGCGGCAGGCGGAGGCGGCGGGGTTTGTGTATGGCTGGCTCTTCGACTCGCACGTCCTCGGGTTGGAACCGTACCCGCGCCTGACGCTGATGGCGCTCAACACGCCGCGGAGGCGCCTCGGCACCTGCGTCACCAACCCGGTGACGCGCGACCCGACCGTGACGGCGAGCGCATTGGCGACGCTCAACCTAATCTCCGGCGGGCGGATGGACCTCGGCATCGGCCGGGGCGACAGCGCGCGCCGCGTGATGGGCAAGAAGCCGACGACGCTCGCCACATTGGAGCAGGCGACACGGATGATCCGCGACCTCGCGGGTGGCCAACCGACCGACTACGACGGCGAGCAGATTCGCATGGAGTGGGCGAACGGGAACCTGCCGGTCTGGATTGCCGGGTACGGCCCGAAGGCGCTGCACATGGCGGGCCGCGTCGCGGACGGTATCATCCTCCAGTTCGCCGACCCGCACCTGATCCGCTGGTGCATGGGTTTCGTGCGCGAAGGGGCGGAGGCGGCCGGGCGCGATTTCGCCGCGATCAAGATCATGGCCGCCGCGCCCGTTTGGGTGTCGGAGGATCTCGCGACGGCGCGCGAGCAGGTCCGCTGGTTCCCCGCGCTCGTCTCGAACCATGTGATGGACCTGATCGCGCGGTACGATCCCGCCGACTTGCCGCCCGAACTGACCGCGTATGTGCAGGATCGCGCCGGGTACGACTACCGGCACCACGCCGAAGTCGGCAGCGGCAACGCCGACTTCGTCACGGACGATGTCGTTGATCGCTTCTGCATCGTCGGCCCCGTCGCGGAGCACCACCGGCGGCTGCGGGAGTTGGCCGACCTCGGCGTCCACCAGTTCAACATCTACCTGATGAGCGGCGACGAAGAAGTGACGCTCGACGTGTATGGGCGAGAGATCATCCCAGCGTTGGATGCCAGGAGAGAGAATTAACGCAGAGCGCGCAGAGAACACAGAGGGATCCGCTTTTTTACCTTCTCCGCGCTCTCTGCGCGCTCTGTGTGCTCTGCGTTTAATCCTTTTTCCTCTGAGCAGTATTGGCGGTTCAACATTACGGAGGAAGCCCGATGCGCACGGTGATCAAAGGCGGCATGGTCGTCACGGCGAGCGATACGTACGCGGCGGATGTGCTGATCGAGGACGAAACAATCGCCGCGATTGGCCGCGATCTGTCCGGCGACGCGACGATTGACGCGGGCGGCGCGTACGTCATCCCCGGTGGGATTGATGTGCATACGCACCTGGAGATGCCCTTCGGTGGCACCGTCTCGTCAGACGACTTCTTCACCGGCCACCGGGCGGCGGCCTTCGGCGGCACGACGATGCACATAGATTTCGCCATCCAACCAAAGGGCGCGACGCTGCGCGAGACGTTCGATCTCTGGTCCGCCAAGGCGCGCGACAAGGCGGCAATTGACTACAGTTTCCACATCGCGATCACCGACCTGCCCGATCGCGTGATGGACGAAATCCCGCAGTGCCCGGAGTGGGGCATCACCAGCCTCAAACTCTTCATGGCCTATAAAGGCGCGTTGCAGGTGGACGACAGCACGCTTTTCCGCGCGCTCGAACAGGGGGCGGCGAATGGATTGCTCACCCTCGTCCACGCCGAGAATGGCGACGCGATTGACATCCTCGTCAAACAGGCCATCGCCGCCGGAAACCGCGCGCCGAAGTACCATGCGCTCACCCGCCCGTCGGCGCTCGAAGCGGAGGCATCCAATCGTGCCATCCGCCTCGCGGAAGTGGCGGGCGCGCCCTTGTATATCGTCCACGTCTCGTGCGAGGGCGCACTAGAAGCGGTACGGGCGGCGCGGCAACGCGGGCAGGCGGTCTACGGCGAGACGTGCGTGCAGTATTTCTTTTTCACCAGGGAAGACCTCGCCCGCCCCGGTTTCGAGGGCGCCAAGTACGTCTGCTCGCCGCCCTTCCGGGAGGAGAGCGATCAACAAGCCTTGTGGCGCGGCGTCGCGGACGATGATTTGCAGGTGATCTCCACCGACCACTGCCCCTTCTGGTACGCGGGCGGCACGGACGGGCGAAGCGGCGGCAAGGAACTGGGCAAGGACGATTTCGCCCTGATCCCCAATGGCTGCCCCGGCATCGAGGACCGGCTGATGGTCCTGTATACCCACGGCGTGCGCGGCGGCAAATTTTCGCTCAATCGCTGGGTCGAACTCTGCTGCACCAACCCCGCCAAACTCTTCGGCATGTACCCCCGAAAAGGCACGATTGCCCCCGGCGGCGATGCCGATCTCGTCATCTGGGACCCGAACGCGACACGCACTCTCGGTGTCGCGGGCCAGCATCAGCGCACCGACTACAATCTCTACGAAGGGATGGCGGTGACCGGCACGCCGCGCGTCGTCCTGTCGCGCGGGCGCGTGCTCGTCGAAAATGGGGCGTGGAAAGGCGAGCAGGGCGCGGGCCGCTTCGTCGCGCGGGAGCGGTTCGGTCGGGGAACCTAACCCCACAGGCACCATCGGGCGACGTGCCGGTTGGAATGTTCTGCCGCTCCGTGATGTTACGTGAGTCAAGAAATTGGATGCGCCGCATCCTGGCGATTGGCCCTTTCGCAGCCGACCGACTGGCGGGTATTCTTATCACCGGCCCGTTGTGTGGTCAGGGAAGATGGAGCGGCAATGCAACGCGGCTTGGGTGGACGAATCTATTACGGCTGGATCGTCGTCGGCATCACGGCGCTGACGCTGATCACCTCGGCGGGGGAGCGCTCCGTCCCCGGCGTGTTGATCCACCCGCTCGAACAGGAATTCGGTTGGAGCCGTGCGGGCATCTCGCTCGCGGTCGCGATCGGCCTGCTCCTTTTCGGCCTGATGGGGCCGATGACGGGGCGGCTGATTGGCCGCCTCGGCGCGCGGCGTCTGATGATGGCGGGGCTCCTGCTGATCGTCGTCAGCGCCGCGACGAGCGCGACGATGACGCAGTTGTGGCAGCTCGATCTGCTCTGGGGCGTCGTCAGCGGCGTCGGCACGGGGATGGCGGCGACGGTGCTCGGCGCGGCGGTGGCGAACCGCTGGTTCGTCGAGCGACGCGGCGTCGTGATGGGCATCTTCGGCGCGGCGACCTCCGCCGGGCAACTGCTCTTCGTGCAACTGAATGTCCGGCTCGTCGTCACGATCGGCTGGCGCGGCGCAGTGCTCGTACTCGCCGGGGTCGCGCTTCTCGTCCTCATCCCGGTGCTTTTTTTGATGGAGAACAGCCCCGCCGATGTCGGCCTCGAACCGTACGGCGGCGTGCCGCAACCCGCAGCCGTGCCCGAAGCGGACCCCGCAGGCGGTATCATGGGCCGGGCAGTGCGCGTGCCGGAATTCTGGCTGCTGGCGGGCAGTTTCTTCATCTGCGGCGCGACCTCCAATGGTCTGATCGGCACGCACTTCATCGCCCATTCGGTGGATCACGGCATCGGCCAGACGACCGCCGCCGGCGCGCTCGCCCTGATGGGCGCGATGAACTTCATCGGCTCGCTCTGCTCCGGCGTCCTGACCGACCGTTACGACCCGCGCAAGTTACTGGCGATCTACTACACCTTTCGCGGCCTTTCCTTGTTCCTCTTGCCACTTTTCAACAACTTCGCCGGGCTGGCGATCTTCGCCGTCTTCTTCGGCCTCGACTACATTGCCACCGTGCCACCAACCGCCGCGCTCGCCGCCGACATCTTCGGTCGCAAGCACGTCGGCGTCATCTTCGGCTGGATCTTCTGCGCGCACCAGTTCGGCGCAGCGAGCGCCGCCTACTTCGGCGGCCTGATCCGCTCGACGCTCGGCACCTACACGCTGGCGTTCATCGTCGGCGGTGGCGTGGCCTTGATGGGCGGCGTCCTGGCGCTGCGCATTGACCGCACTGCGACGACGTTCATGCCCGCCCTCGTGCCCGAAGCGGTGGCGGTGGGGGATTGAGGGCGGGGATGGGGCCGTTCCCTCACACCAGCGGCTTGAAAGCGGAGACAATTCGGTCGTACCACATCAGCAGCGTCGTGATGGCGGACAAGGCGAGCAGCGCGGCGGTGATGCAGACGCCCCACCACCCGCGCCGCACGAGCCAGGCGAGCGCGACGCCGCCCCCGAGTGCGACGGCGGGCAAGGCAAAGAGCGGATAGCGCACGTACAGCCGCGCCACAATTCCAACGACGAGCATGATCGCCGCGACCACCATCCATACCGCAATCGTTAGCGCCGTCGCACGCCGCCGGTCAGTTAACGAAATTCGTGCCTGAGCGACGCTCCCTTCCTCAGTCCTCATGCCGCCGAAAGGGCGCCCGGCGTCTTCAGTCCTTCCCCAAAGCACGACAGCCCCCGCGAGGCACGCGAGTACCGGCCAGACGCGGTAAAAGGCGTACGATGTTTCCCACGCCTCCCGCGCCAGGGCGACGCTCAGGTGCGGCGTCGTGACGGCCAGCAGGCCGATCCGGTCATCGGGCGTCGCGCCGCCGGTGGTGTAGGCGTGGCGCACGGTGGCAGCGCGCGTGTTGGTCGCCTCCTGCTCCACGGGGGCGGCATGGCTTCCGGCCAGCAGATCGCGCGCGGGGAAGCGGTAGAAGAGCGCGAACGCGACCAGCGCGGCGGCCACTGCGGCGAGCGCGAAGAGCGACCCGGCGATCCGCTCACCCTGCCGCTCGGACGAGGGCGGGTGCGGCGGGAGATAGGCGAGGCTGAGCCGCGCGGCGAGATAGAGCGTCACGGTGAGCGCCGTCAGCACGAACACGCCGACATGCGCGAGCAGCGCCAGGCAGATAACTGCGGCGAAAACCGCGCACCACCGGCGGCGATTCGGCCCCGCCAGCCGCCCGTAGCCGAGCGCGAGCAGGGCGAACAGGAGCGTCAGCGTCCCCTCCGCGAAGACATTGGCGAATGTTCCCCACGAATAGACGATCCAACCGACCGGCATCAGCGCCATCGTCAGGACGACGAGGTCCGCCGCCAGCAAGTCGCGCGTCACGCGGCGGGCGACGAGCCAGAGGATGCAGAAACGCGCCAGGTCCACGCCGAGGGAGAATAAGAAGAGCATCAGCACGCGGTCGCGGATCAGCCACGACAGCGGCAGCATGAAAAGGTAGGGCGTCGGCGCGTAGAGCACCGTGCGCCCGCCAAACTCGGCGGATTGGATCGGCAGGAGTAACCTATGCATGTCCGCCACGTCCGCGAAGCGGTGGAGATGGAACCTTAAATCCACGATGACGATGCTCGGATGGAGCATCCCCGCGAAGCGCAGCGCAAGCGTCGCCCCGCCGATCAGCGCGAGCCAGCGCACATCCCGCGCGGTGGTCGCCAGTCCGACCCGGCGGCAGAGCGGCGCGAACAGGAAGCGGATCGTCGCCGTCGCCGCGACCATCAATGCTCCAGCGCGCACGACGCCGCCCGCGTCCACTGTCAGAAAGAAACGATTGCCCACAAGGAATGCCGCCATCCCGCTCGCGATCACCGTCGCGCCTGCGAAAGCGACGCCCCCGCCGAACCCGGCGATCAGCAGGGCTAACGCGACACAAAGCGCGCCGACCCAGAGCGACAGCGCGATCCTGGCGGGTGGCAGAGCAAATCCGCTGTCCTCAGTGTGGAGCGTCACGTCGCGCACGACGATCCCCAGCACGCGCCGGTCGCCGCGCGGGGTGAATGGCGCGGTCGCGAGGGCCAGTTCGAGCGTGCCGTGCGCCATCAGCGCGGCGGGCACCTCGACATGATAGGTGCGGAAATCGGGCGTCAGATGAAGCATCGCGATCTCAGTCTCATTGGCGAGCACGCGCGTATCGGGCGCGGGGTTCGCGGAGCCGGAGAGCAGCAAATCCACCGCCACCGCCCCCCGCCCGATGCCGGGGAGCACGATCTGCCCATTGCCGCGCGTCCACCGGAAGCGCACGCCACCATCGGCGGCCAGTTGGCGCTCCGGCCCGTAGAAGTCCCGCACGAGCGCCGTATCGCTCGCCGCGTTCCCCACTGCGATCCGATACAGTGGTCGCACCTGATATGCCCCTGTCAATAGTACCGCTGTCACAACCACCGCCGCCACGAGCCAGACAAGGGTTCGGGGTTCGAGGTTCGAGGTTCGAAGCAGGGACATCACCCTACGCCGAACACCCCGTTCCCCACTCGTTGCTCGTCGCTCATTGTTCATTGCTTTACCCCAGCGTCCGGTACTCGATGAACGCCGGGACGCCGCCCGCGCCCGCCGGGCTCGTGCCGGGCACGCGCTCCAGACCCTTCGCCCACGGCAACGCGGCGATCACGCCATCCGGCAGCGGATCACCCGTGCCATTCGGGAGCAGGATCGCGTAGCGCGCCGGGAGGCTCGCCGGGGCGATGCCGTCCAGCGGGGCGAGCGACCCCGTGCCGCCCATCACGCGCGCGAAGAAGGGGAAAACATCGCGGTCAATCATCGCGCGCGGCACGAGGAAGGTCGTGCCGGGTCGCACGTCCGCCTCCATGACTATTCGCTTCCCCGCCTGCGACGCAAAGTAGGTGTCGAAGCGCAGCGTCTCCTTCCCGTCGTGCCGCATCAGCCCGAAATACGTCCCCGCATTGAGCGCGAGGATAGCGAGCAATACGGCCCCCACCCCCGACCCCTCCCCCGCCATGCGGGAGAGGGGAGTTCGCACTGTTCGGCAGTCGAGCTCCCCACCCCCGCAAGCGAGGGTGGGGTTCAGCCGCCCCCACAGCGCGTCCATCGCCAGTGCGGCGATCAGCAGGGCGGGCGGGAGGGTGTCGAAGGCGCGGAGGGTGTTCGGAGCATCAATGGCGAGCAGGCTGGGAATCAGCATCACCGCCAGATAGCCGAGCGCCAGGCATTCCCCGAAACGGCGCGCGTCGGATGGCGAGCCGTGCAGTCGCCCGGCCAGCGTGAGGGCCAGCCCAGCGAGAAACAGCACAGCGACGATTGCGTCGAGATGCGGCGCCTGCGGCAGGTTGTGCTTCCCCTCGCGGTCGCCGCGCACGGTGTACATGCCGAGATTGGGCGCGATATTCGCCTCCAGCGCGGCAAGACGATCCTGCCCGAGGCGGCGAAGATTGACTTCCGACAGGATCGCCGTCTGGCGCGGTCGGGCGGCGTATTGATCGAAATGTCGGGCGACGTACCCAATCAGTGGTGCGGCGAGGAGCAGAAAGACGACCGTCAGCACCGCGAAACGCGCCAGCCAATAGTGAAAAAAGTGACGCGGCGACCGCACGAGCAGCACAAGGGCGATGAGCGCGATCAGGACGAGCGTGAAGGGGCCGGAATGGTAGCAGTAGACCGTACCCGCTGCCCCGACGCCCGCCAGCGCCCAATCCCCCCAGCGGCGCATCTGCATCGCCCGCACGAACAAGAAGAGGCCGAGCAGCACCAGCCCCGTCGAGAAGCAGGGCGCCAGCGCGACCCGCTGCATGCGTAGCGCCCAGAACGAAACGGCGAACAGGTAGGCGGCGATCAGCGCGACGCGCGTGCCGAACAACCGGCGACTGAGCAGAAAAAAGAGCAGCACATCCACGACACCCATCGTCGCCATAAACAGGCGCAGCGTTAGGAGAGAGACGCCGAACAGTTTGAAGGCGAGCGCCATCGGATACAAAAAGAGGGCGGGCAGGGCGATTTCCGGCTCGTACACCGGCCGGTAGGTGGGATCGTCGAGGATACGGATCGCCTTCAGCGCGTGCCGCCCCTCGTCCTTGAACAAACTCGCCGGCATCTCCGTCAGCAGCGTCAGCCGCAACGCCACCGCCAGCGCCGCAATCCCGACGAGCGCGGCAATCGCACGAGGACTGAGGACTCTGGGTGCCCTCTGGGCGGGATGAGAACTGAGGGCTGAAGGAGAGGGCGGTTCACGAACCGCCCCTACGGTTCCCTCCCTCCATCGCAATGGAGAGGGGGTAAGGGGGTGAGGTACCATCCCCCCCAGCATCGCCACCAACCCAATCACCAGAACGACTGCACCGAGAAATCCCCACCGGTGCTGCGCGACAATTGTTTGCCCGACAAGCGCGAGGATTGCCCCGCCGATGATTAGTGCACGGTCATCCAAACGCATCCGGCGCTGCATGACACAGAGAGGCAACGTCAGCGCGACCCACCATTCCTGCGCCCACAACACAGCGACAAGAGTAGCGAGCGTGAGTTCGAGCGGCATGGCGATGCGCCAGAACGGCATGCGGATGAACAGGACGCCGATGATTGCGGCGCAGGCCATCGCGCTCGCCGCGAGCAAACGCCAGCGGACAGGCGCGCGCCGCCCCGCCGCAAGCCAGGCGAGCAGGACGAGTAGGATGACGCTCAACGCCGTATCGGGCGCGGGCAGCGATATGCCGCCGGGTCGGGCGGCGAGCCGCGCGTCGCCGACGAGTTGCACGCCGAGTTGTCGCCCATCGCGCGGCGGCGCATACGTCTTGTCAACGCGGATCGTGACGTGCAGTTCGTCGTGTCGCCGCAGGAGCGCGGCGACATCCACCGCGACGGGATGCTCGACCGACGCCGGCCACGTATCCAGCGCCTGCCCGTTGGCGAGCAGCGTGACGGTCGCCGCCGGTGCGCCCGGTGGCCGCGCGGCGAAGCGCATCGTCAACGTCAACGGTTTGTTCGCCGGCAGAACACGCCGCGCCGCGCGGAAGGTCAGCGTGGACTCCTCGCCCGTCCATCGGAACGCCGTGCCGTCCGCCGCCCGCTCGCCCACGTTCCAGTCGGTGGATGCGTGGTCGAACGCCACGTTCGCCGATGCAATCGCCATCGCTTCCGCCCGCTGCATCGCCGCCACCAGCCCAACGAGCGCGACAAACACTATCCCGATCAGCAGAAGAGATGCGTGTCGCGCCTCTCGCTTCCTCTTCCCTACGGGGAAAGAGGGCAAGGGGGTTAGGGCCGTCCCCGTTGCGTGCTCACTCATGTGTGGTACGCCCGCGTGATCCGCCCGTACCAAACGAGCAGCGTCGAGACGATACTAACCGTCAACAGTGCCATCGCCACACCTTTTCCCCACCGCCATCGCCACAAAAAGCCGAGCGCGACGCCCGCCCCGACCGCCACGGCGGGGATCGCCGTCACCGCGTACCGCACGTACCGCCCCGCCAGTACCCCGACCACCAGGAAAAGCAACGCAACACCGAACCAGACGAAACAGACAAGGCAGAGGGTTTTGGTTGGGCCCCCCTCCCCCGCTGCAGCGGGGTCGGGGAAGGGGGGCCACCTCCGCCACAGCACCCAAAACCCCAGCGGCGCGAGCAGGAGCGGCCAAAGGCGGTAAAAGGCAAACCCCTCCACCCAGACCTGCCCGACGACCGCGACGACGGGGTTATTGGTGCGGGAGTCATTCAGGCCAATCGAAGGATCGGGGCGCGGCCCGCCGATCTCGAACCGGCCGCCCGTTGCGACGGCAGGCGCGTTATCCGGCGTCGGATCGTTCGTCGCCGTGTGCGCGCTCGTCAGCGGTATGCGGTAAAAGAGCGCGAAAGCCAACGCGCCCGCGATGCAGGTGAGGGCGAGGGCGGCGAGGAAATCGCGCTCACGCCAGGGCGCGCGCTGCCCCCGCAGCAACACACACGTCCAGACGCCGAGCGCGACGGCCAGCAGCGCGACCGTCGTCACCGCGACGCCGATATGCGACAGCAGCGCCAGCAGGACAACGGCAACGAAGGCGACCGCCAGCCACGGATTCCGTAATCGCCCCGCGCCGAGTGCGAGGATCGCGAACAAGAGGGTCAAGGCCCACTCACCGACCGCATTCGTCAGATTCCCCCACGAAAAAATGATGAAAGCCACCGGCACGATCCCCGCGATCAGCGTCGCGCATGCCGCCGCGATCCGGTCGCGCGTCACCTTCCAGACGACCAGCCCGACGACGAGGATGCGCGTGGCGTCAAGCAGTTGCGTCCCGACCGTCAGGAGATCGGCGTGGTTGCGGACAATCGGCGCAAAGGGCGTGAAGAGGAGGTACGCGCCGGGCGGATAGGGCACGGGGCGGTTCTTGTCGTAGAGCGCGGCGATCTCCTGATACCAGATGTGCCGCTGCACAACATCCTCGAAGCGATGGACGTGGAAGGTGAGGTCGCTGACGATCATCGCCGGATGATACAACCCGCCGAGCCGCACCGCGAAGACGCCGATGGTCGCCGCGAGCAGCCAGCGCGCCGCAGCAATGCCGCCCGCGATACCGAGCCGCCGCAGAATCGGCGGGACAGCAAAATGGTGCAACGCCGCCAGCACGAGCGTCCCGACCGCGACGCGCAGCCACGGCCCCGCGCCGAGCGCGATGAAAAGCCGGTCGCGGGCGATCAGCAGCGCGAAGCCCGCCACGACGAGGAACGCCATCGCCGCCGCTTCCCACCCGCGCAGCCCGACAACGAGGAGCGCGAGCATCAGGAGCAGCGCAGTGCCCCAGAGTGCGAGCGCGGTGCGGGCAGGCGGCAGGGCAAAGCCGCCGCTCGGCTGCACGCGGACGCGGCCGACGAGTACGCCGAGTTCGCGACGGTCACCCGGCGCGCGAAAGGGAGTCGCCCGGAGGGTCAGCGTCAGGTTGCCCGTCGTCAGATAGGGCGCGGGGATCACGAAGGGGTAGTCGGCGAAATCGGGCGTCAGATGCACGCGGGAGATCTCGCCATCATTGGCGAGGATCGTCACGTCCGGGGCCGGGTTCGCGCCGCCCGCCATCGTCAGCGTGACGGTCGCCGCGTTCCTGCCAATGCCGGGGAGGACGATTGCGCTCTCGCCGCGCGTCCAGCGATAGGTGCGGTCGCCCACCGATGCGGGCTGCCGCTCCGCCGTGTTGAAATCCCGCGCGAGCGCGTCGTCCTGCACACGCGTGCCGACGGCGATGTCGTATGCCGGGTGCGTCTGGTAGGCCGCGCCGATCACCGCCGCTGCGATCACTGCGACCGCCGCGACGTGCCACCACCACGCCAGCGCGCCGACGCCGTTGCCGAGCCGCCCAATGGGCGTCCACTGGCCCGCTGCCGGCGCGACCGCCGCCGTCTCGCCTGGTCGCGCCTCATCCGGCCGCACGCCCACGTCGCTCCCCTTCAACCTTCCCTTCCTTCCCGATGAAGGAAGCCCAGTGTATCAGATGCCGTTCCCCGGCCCGGCGGTGTGGTAGACTTGCCGCCTGTCTACGGGGTGAACGGACGCGCAGGACGAGGGGGCGAGGGATGGGGGCAAAACGGGGAGGATTGGGCCGCGGCCTCGGGGCGCTGATGCCGGAGGGCGCACTCGGCGGCGGCGGTATCGAGGTGGACATCGAGGCCATCTCGCCGAACCCGTACCAACCGCGCACGACCTTTCTGGAAGATGAGATCGCTTCCCTCGCCGCCTCGATCGCGGAGCACGGCATCATCCAGCCGCTACTCGTCGCCCGCGCCGAGGCGACGGACAGCACCCCATACCGGATCATCGCCGGGGAGCGGCGCTGGCAGGCAGCCCGCCGCGCCGGTCTGCGCCAGGTGCCCGTCGTCGTCAAGGATGCCACGCCGCAGCAGATGCTCGAACTCGCATTGGTCGAGAATATCCAGCGGGCCGATCTCAACCCGTTAGAGGAAGCGTTCGCCTATCGCACGCTCGTCGCCGAGTTCGGCATGACGCAGGAGCAGGTGGCGCAGCGCGTCGGCAAGAACCGCACGACGGTCGCGAATGGTATCCGCCTGCTCGGCGCAGCGCCCGCCGTGCAGGAAGCGCTGGCGGCGGGGCAAATCACCGAGGGCCACGCCCGTGCTCTGCTCGGCCTCACCGATCATACGCAACAGGTCACCGCGCTCGGCATCGTTACGGAGCGGGCGTTCAATGTCCGCCAGGCCGAGGCGCTCGTCCGCACCTGGGACGAGCGACCGGTGGAACCGGGACCCGCCCCCGCCCCGCCGGAGATCGAGACGGTGCAGGGCCGCATCGGCTCCGCCCTCGGCGCGCAGATTTCCCGTGTGCAGGTGAAGAAGATGCGTCGCGGCTACCAACTCACGCTGCACGTCACCGACGATGACGGCCTCAACGCCATCGTCGGCCGCCTCACTCGATGATGAGTCGCAACAACGGTCGCTGACGTATCTGCTCCCGTTCGATGACGGTGAAGCGTCTTTCGAACAGCAGGCCGGGTATTGTCAGGAGTTGAAGCAACCGCTCCGGCAGCTCATGCCTTCGGTAAAGTACGTACTACCCCCTTGACAGCGTTCTCGCACGGATGTACTGTCCGTACACGATCCCTTGCGCGGATTGCTCGTCGGCACGTATACTTTCTGTCGCTGTGGCGGCGGAAGTGCCGCTATTTTGCTGTGGTGGACGAAATCGAGGAGTGACGCGCAATGACGACGAAAGTGATTCTCACCCAGGATGTCGAGCATCTGGGTGCGGCGGGGACGGTGCAAACGGTCAAGGAAGGGTTCGCCCGCAACTACCTGCTGCCGAAGAAGTTGGCGGAGATCGCCACGACCGGCACGATCAAGCAGGTGCAGGAGCGGCAAGCGGCGGTCGAGCGGCGCATTCGCAAGCAGGAAGACGAGCTGCGCTCGCTCGGCGACAAGATCGCCGCGACGACGCTGCACTTCACGGCGCGGGTGGGCGAGAGCGGGCGGCTCTTCGGCTCGATCACGGCGCAGGAGATCGCGGACGCCCTTTCGCGCGCGGTGGGCGAAGAGGTTGACCGGCGCAAGATCGCGCTCGATGAGCCGATCCGCAGCATCGGGGAGCACAAGGTTTCCGTCCGGCTCGTCGGTCGCCTCGTCCCGTCGGTGACGGTGATCGTCGCGGGCGAGGGTGGCGAAACGGCGGAAGAGGCAGGGGCAGCGGCCCCGGAAGCGGAAGCGCAGCCCGAGCAGCCGGAACCACCGGCAGAGGACTGAGGACTGAGACCTGAGGACTGAGGATGCGTGCATCCTCAGTCCGTGGCGCTTCGTTCCTCAGTGATGTAGCGAGAGAATTGATGGCTGAACCTCAGTCCTCAGTCCTCATCGCTCAGTCCTGAAGGAGCGAGGCGACGGATGGCGCTACAAGAGCGGGTACTGGACCGATTACCACCGAACAACAGCGAGGCGGAACAATCCGTGCTCGGTTCCCTGCTGATTGACCGCGAGGCGATTGTCCGCGTCCGCCCCAGCCTGAACCCGGAAGATTTCTATCGGGGGGCACACCGCGAAATCTACGCCGCCATCGTGGACCTCTACGACAAGCGCGAGCCTGCCGACCTGACGACTCTGCCGGACGAACTCCAGCGCCGGGGCCGTCTCGATGATGTCGGCGGGCTTGCTTACCTCACAACGCTTCTCAGCATCGTGCCAACCGCCGCACACGTCGAATACTATGCCGGGATCGTCAAGCGTGAGGCGACGCGACGCCGCCTGATTGACGCCGGTTCGACGATCGTCACGATCGGCTACAACGACGATCTCGAACTCGTTGACGCCCTCGACAAGAGCGAGAAGCTGATCTTCGATGTCTCGCAGGACCGTCTGGAGCGGGACTTCAAGCCGATCTCGCACTTCCTCGACGCCTTTTTCGAGCGGATTGACTTCGTCCAGCAGCATCGCGGCGAATTGGTCGGCGTGCCGACGGGCTTCGCCGATTTGGATAAGATGACGGGCGGATTGCAGCAATCCGACCTGATCATCATCGCGGCCCGCCCCGGCGTCGGCAAAAGCTCGCTCTCCCTGACGATGGCCTTCAATGCCGCGCTCCGGTACGGCAAGCATATCGGCATCTTCTCGCTGGAAATGAGCGGCGAGCAGTTGGTGCAGCGCCTGCTCTCGATGGACACGGGCGTGGACTCGCAGCGGCTCCGGCTGGGGTATGTGGACGACGACGAGTGGCCCGCCATCTCGCGCTCGCTCGGCAATCTCGCCAGCGCACCGATCTATATTGACGACACACCGGCGATCAGCGTCGTCGAGTTGCGCTCCAAGGCGCGCCGCCTGCAGGCGGAATCCGGCGTGGACATGATTATCGTGGACTATCTGCAACTGATGCGCGGTGGCCGCTCGGACAACCGCGTGCAGGAAGTGGCGGAGATTACCCGCTCCCTGAAAGAACTGGCGCGCGAACTGAATGTGCCGCTCATCGCGCTCTCGCAGTTGTCCCGCGCCGTCGAGTCCCGCGCCGAGAAGATTCCGGTGCTTTCCGACCTGCGCGAGTCCGGCTCGATCGAGCAGGACGCGGACATCGTCATGTTCATCTACCGCGAGGAGTTGTACGATCCGGAGACGGAGAAGAAGGGCATCGCGGAGATTCATATTGCCAAGCACCGCAACGGCCCGATGGGCACCGTCAATCTTCGCTTCTTCCAGTCCCTCACCAAGTTCGCCGACCTCGAAGTTTATCGGGAAAGTGGACAGTAGACGGTAGTCAGTAGTAAGTAGCCAGAACGGACGCGAATCCACTGACTACCAGGAGAGAGCCATGCAGAGCATCAAGGACGTGATACGCGGTTCGCGATTGGCGTCGTATGTCGAGGAGCGGGCGGCGGAGGCGGGTCCCGCAGGTGCCGAGGTGGAGATACCAGTCAACCGGCGGGATCGCGGCGAGGGCGACGTTTGCCCGATCTGCCACGGGGCAGGCTTTTTGCGCCTCGATGTCGAGGTCGGCCATCCTCAGTTTGGGCGCACCGTCCCCTGCGAGTGCCAGGAGCGCGAGCGAGCGGCGACACGGTACAGCGACCAGCGCTCGCATTCCAATCTCGATCACTTCGTTGATTGCACCTTCGCGACCTTCGACAAGGATGTGCCCGGCACGCGCGAGGCGTTCATCCAGGCGAAGCAGTACAGCGAGACGTACGAACCGATCTGGATCGTGCTGTTCGGCACCTACGGGACGGGCAAGACTCACCTCGCCGCCGCCATCGCCAACGAGGCCGTCCGCCAGCAGATGACGGTGCATTTCGGCGTCGTGCCCGATTTGCTCGACCAACTGCGCGCCGCGTACGACCCGAAAAGTGGCGTCTCCTTCGACGACCGCTTCGCCGCGATCCGCGAGGTCGGCGTCCTCATCCTGGACGACCTCGGCACGGAGAACACGACGCCGTGGGCGCGCGAAAAACTCTTCCAGATCATCAACTACCGCGCGATGCAGAAGTTGCCTCTCGTCGTGACCAGCAACAACATCCGGCCCGATCAGAAGCAGGGCATTGACTTCCCCGGCATTGACGACCGCATCTCCTCCCGCCTCGCCGATGTCCGCATGGTGCGGCACATCCACATCCCCGCCGGTGACTACCGCAAGCGCCAGACGGGCTACCCAACCATCATCACGCCCCGCCCACCACCACGAAGGTATCAGTGAACGAGTAACGAGAGGTTTCGCTCCCGTCTCGTTACTCGCTACTCATTACTCGTTACTTCCACCCGCGTAGTCACATCATGAAACCGCGTGCTACAATGGCGACCGACGCACGCGCAGTCTGCTGTGCGTCCTTGTGGCCGACTCCGCGCAGCTAGAGACGCCACGCCCCACACGCGCGGCAAAGGAGCGGAACGCGCGCAGATGACACCGCTACTGATCGCCTTCGAACTGCCGTGGATATTCACGCGCCTGACGCCGCTCGCACTCCTGGATATCATGGTCGTGGCGGTCATCTTCTTCTGGCTGCTTACCGTGGCGCGCGGGACACGGGCGATGCCTCTCTTGCGTGGCATCGCCATCCTACTCGGCATGATCGCGATCTTGTCCAGCATCCTTGCGCTCACGGCGCTCCGGCGTCTCCTCGAGATCTCCTTCCCCGCCCTGGTGATTGCCGTGCCGGTGATCTTCCAGCCGGAGTTGCGGCGCGCCCTGGAACAACTGGGGCAGACACGCACCTGGCTCAATCTCCCCTTTTCCAGCACCGATGAGGACATCGGCAAGACGATTGACGAGATCGCCCGCGCCGTCGTCCAACTGTCGCGACAGCGGATCGGCGCGCTGATCGTCATCGAGCGCGAAACGGGCTTGCAGGACTACGCGGATCGCGGCGTGCCGGAAGACGCTATTTTGACGCGGCAAACGCTGATCCAGATTTTCACGCCGAACACCCCGCTGCACGACGGCGCGGTGATCGTGCGACAGAACCGCATCCTCGCCGCCGCCTGCGTCCTGCCGCTCACCGAAGCGCCGATCGGCGGGACGCTCGGCACGCGCCACCGCGCGGCGGTCGGCATCAGCGAGGCGTCGGATGCCATCGCGATCGTCGTATCCGAAGAAACGGGTCAGATCGCGATGGCGCTTGGCGGACGACTCCAGCGCGACCTGACGCACGACCGACTCAAGGGAGCCCTGCGCGCGCTCTTGCGGGTGGATCGTAATGGGTGGGGCGATCGCGGCGGCAATGGCCGCCCGCACCTCTTCCCGCGCAATCCGCGCGGCCCTCGGAAACCGCGCGATGGCAAGACGGAGGCAACCGCCGATGGCGAGCGCCCAGCAGCAGACTAACCGATCTACTTCGAGTGGCGTGCTTAGTCGCGCGATACTCGCGGTCGTGCTCGCCTTCGGCTTCTGGGCGTGGGTGACCAACAACAACGATCCCGACCGCCGGCAGGATTTCCCCACTGTACTCGTCATCGAGAACAATCTGCCCGACGGCCTCGCCGCCACGTCGCTCAGCCCGAACGCCGTCACTATCTCGGTCTGGGGACCGCGCAGCGTCGTGCAGAATGCGCAGGCGGGTAATGTCTCGGCGACGATTGATTTCAAAGAGATCAAGCCGGGCATCCAGCGGGTGCCGATCCATGTGCAGAGTAACCTAAGCAATTTGCGAAAAAAGAGCGCCGACCCCATGAGCGTGCAGGTGACGATCGAGCAGAGCATTGAGAAAACGCTGCCCGTCACCGTGCCAATGCCGACGCAATCGGGCGTCAAGGTGAATAGCGTCGCTGCCACGCCGCCCGTTGTTCAGGTGAGTGGGCCGGAAAGCAAGGTGAACAGCGTCACACAGCTCGTCGCGGCATTTGAGATCGGAGATCGCACGGCGAACTTCACAAGCCCGCCCGTAGATGTCAAGGCGCTGGACGCGAGCGGGCGGGAAGTCAGTGGTGTCACGCTTTCACCGTCGCGTGTGGCCGTCACCGCCGATATCACCGACAACCGCAACGAGCGCACCGTGCCCGTCAGCACCGCAGATCTCGTCGGTACGCCTGCGCCAGGGCATATCTTCAACGGTTTTGACTCGATCCCCCAGGTGACGATTACCGGCGATCCGCAGGTCATCCGCAGCATCGTGAACATCCCGACACAGCCGATCTCGATTGACGGATTGAGTCAAAACAAGGTAATTACCGTGCAGCTGGACACCACGAAACTGCCGCCCGGCGTCACGATCAAAAACGCTGTTACCAGTGTACAGGTGCAGGCGAACATCGTTGAGATCACGCAGAACATTGACTTGAAGGTGCGCATTCAGCCTGTTAACTTGCGGCCGGGGTTGCAGCCGTCCCTTTCACAGGCCGAAGCGACCGTCACACTGCGCGGCACGCGGCAGCAACTCGATCAGATCAACGGGACAAACATCCTTGCCCTCGTCAACCTCGCCGGTTTCACTGGGCCAAGCGCGGCGAAAGATGTCCCGGTAGATATTCAGTTGCCGAGCGGAAGCCCGGTGCAGATCGTCAAGGTGGATCCGTCGTCCATCCAGGTGACCGTCACCGCCCTCCCGACGCCCACCCCGATTCCCACATCCACTCCACGACCGACCCCAACGCCGACCGTAACCCCGCGACCGCCTACCGCAACCGCAGCACCGTAAGTGCACTTTCCGACCTGATACCTACCCCCCAACCCCCTCCCAACGCGGGAGGGGGAGCCGGACGTCCATCCCCGCGTCGGGGGTGAGTATCCCCTTGATGAAATACCTCGATTGTCTTATCATTAGAATTGCTAATAAGTCGCGTCGCGTCGCGGTTCGCGAGCGAGTGTTCACCGCGTGTGCAGGAGAAGGAGCAAATGATGCGCGGCATATCGAGCACACGAACTGTCGCATCCGCCGCTTCAGCGCCACCGGCTGTAGAGCGGCAGCCAAACGCGACAGCGGAGGAGAAAGCGCCGGGGCGTGCGCCGCGCCCGCCGCTCAAGCAAGCCTTCCGCGCGCTACGGAATCCGAACTACCGCCTTTTCTGGCTCGGCCAGGTCATCTCGATGATCGGGACGTGGATGCAGCGGATCGCGCAAGCATGGCTCGTCCTCCGGCTGACGAACTCCCCGCTCGCCCTCGGCATCGTTACCGCCTGCCAGACGCTCCCCGTCCTGCTGCTCACGCTCTTCGGCGGCGTTATCGCGGATCGCGTACCGAAGCGGCGACTGATCATCATCACGCAGGCGGTGATGCTCGTTCAAGCATCTATCCTGGCCGCGCTCACCGCCGGGGGGTGGATCAACCTGATCGAACTCTACATCCTCGCGGCGATCCTTGGTGCCGCGACCGCGCTCGACAACCCGACGCGGCAGGCGTTCGTCAAGGAATTGGTCGGGCCGGACGATGTGCCGAACGCGGTGGCGCTCAATTCGATCGTGTTCAACACGGCACGGTTGATCGGCCCCGCGTTAGGCGGCGTGACGATTGCGGCGCTCGGCGTGGCGGGCTGCTTCACGCTCAACGCGGTCAGTTTCCTCGCCGTGATCGGCGGATTGCTGCTGATGCGCCCGGAGCGTTTCTATGAAATGCCGATCCCGCCACGGGGCAAGGTGCTGGCGCAGATCGGCGAGGGGTTGCGCTACGCCATGCGGACGCCCGACATCGCCGTGGTGATGATTTTGATGGCGGTGATCGGCACGTTCGGCTACAACTTCACCGTGCTGCTGCCATTAATCGCCCAGTACGTGCTGCACAGCGGGCCGGCCGGTTTCGGGGCACTGACCTCTGCGATGGCCATCGGCTCACTCGTCGCCGCGATGGGGATCGCGTACAACGGCCAGGTCACGCAGCGTGCGATCATCACCGGCGCGGCGGGGTTCAGCCTGCTCCTCTTCTTCCTGGCGCTCGCCAATCGGTGGGCATTCGCGATCCCGGTGCTGATGGTACTCGGGTTTTTCAGCATCACCTTCACGGCGACGGCGAACAGCCGCTTGCAAATGCTCGCCCCCCCGCAACTGCGCGGTCGGATCATGAGCCTCTACACGATGCTCTTCCTCGGCTCGACGCCGATCGGCAGCCTTGTGCTCGGTACGCTCGCCGAACATCAGGGCGTGCGGGTCGCTATCGCGGAAGTCGCCGTACTCTGCGCCGTCGGCACGATCGGCGGCTGGCTCTACATCCGCCGCCAGCAGGCGCGGGGAACCTAACCCCGGCCCCTTCCGTTCCTTGGCGTGGGAAGGGGAGGGGAGCCGCTGGAATATTCGGGCACGATGTGAAACGCCTCGGTATCGCGATGAGTCACCCCTTCCCACGCCAAGGAACGGAAGGGGCCGGGGTTAGGTTCCCCTTACTCCTCATCTCCTTCACTAACGTGGGCCGAGCCGCCAGCGAGGATGCCGGACTTTTCCAGACCGATGACGAGTGGGACGCCGCCGAGGGTGACGGCGGTTGTCGCCGCGCCTTCCGGCACCGGGGCGACGGTGAAGCGCGTCGCCAGCGTTTCGCCGCTGATGTACGGCTCGTACTCATCGAGCATCGCGCGCGTTTCCGTGTCGTCCTCGTTCTCGGTGTCCATCGCGACCCAGAGGGCGATGGTATCCTCAATATTGAGTCCCGCCGCCTTGCGCGCATCCTGGATGGCCCGGACGAGATCGCGCGCCATCCCTTCGCGCACGAGTGCGGGCGTCAGTGCTGTGTCGAGGGCGACGGTGTAGCCGCCTTCCTCCATCACTGCGTACCCTTCGCGCTCGACGGCGTCCACGAGCAGTTCGTCCGGTTCGAGGACGATGTCTTCCGTTACGGACACCGATCCGCCCACCGCGACACGACGCGCGACATCGTTCGGATCCATCACCGCCAGTGCAGCATCAATCTCGCGTAGTCGCTTCCCGTACTTCCGACCAAGGATCGGGTAATTGGCACGAACTTTATAGGAGACGACCTCCTCGCCCGCCGCCAGCGGTTCGACCGCCTTGACGTTCAATTCCTCCTTCAACTGATCCGCGAGGCGCATCAAGGCGTCCTGCTCCGCCGCGTCCCGCGCATGGACAAGGAGGCGGGCGAGCGGCTGGCGCACCTTCAGATTTGCCTTCATCCGCGCCGCCCGGCCGAGCGAGACGGTCTGGACGACGGCGCGCACATCGCGGCTCAGGCCGCGATCAATCAGGGCGGCGTCCGCCACCGGCCAATCGCGCAGATGGACGGAGTCGGCGGCATCCGGCGCGACGGAGCAGACGAGGTTACGGTACATCGCCTCCGCCAGAAAGGGAGTGAAGGGTGCGAGCAGGTGCGCGACGGTGACGAGGCATTCGTAGAGCGTCGCGTAGGCGGCGTTCTTGTCCGCGTCGCTCTCTGTCTTCCAGAAGCGGCGGCGCGAGCGACGGATGTACCAGTTCGAGAGGTCATCCACGAACCGCTCGATGGCGCGGCCGCTCGTCGTCACGTCGTACGCCTCCATCCCCGCCGTCACGGTTTCGATCAACTGGTGTAGTTCGGAGAGCACCCAGCGATCCAGTTCGGGCCGCTCGGCGACGGGGAGCACGGCGGACGCCCCTTGGGCGGTATGCGGCGTCCAGCCATCGAGTCGCGCGTAGGTGACAAAGAAAGAATACGAGTTCCAAAGTGTCAGCATGAATTTGGAGACTGTTTCCCGCACGAGGTCCATGCTGAAGCGGCGCGGGTTGCCGGGGGGCGCGGCGGTGAAGAAGTACCAGCGCGTCGCATCCGCGCCGTGCGTCGCCATCAGTTCCCACGGGTCCACGACATTGCCGCGCGACTTGCTCATCTTCGAGCCGTCCGGCCCGAGGATATGACCGAGACAGATGACATTCTTGTACGCCGGCGAATGCTCCAATGCGCTGGCAATCGCATGGAGGGAATAAAACCAGCCGCGCGTCTGATCCACCGCCTCGCAGATGTAATCCGCCGGGAAGTCTCGCGCGAACTCCGCCTGCTGCTCAAAGGGATAGTGGAACTGCGCGAACGGCATCGAACCCGAATCGAACCAGGTGTCAATTACTTCCGGCACGCGGCGCATGGTCGAGCCGTCGTGCGGGGAGCGGATGCGCACGGCGTCAATGTACGGGCGGTGCAGATCGTCCGGCAGCGGGTCGAGCGACAGTTCCCGCAGTTCATCGAGCGAGCCGATGCAGTGCATGCCGCCCGTCGTCTCGGAGATCCAGACGGGCAGCGGCGTGCCCCAGTAGCGGTTGCGGGAAAGCGCCCAGTCGTTGACATTTGCCAGCCACGTCCCGAAGCGCCCTTCCCGGTAATGCTCCGGCACCCAGTTGATCTCGCTGTTCGTTTGCAGCAGCAGGTCGCGCTCGCGGGACATGGCGATGAACCAGGTCGAAAGGGCGTAGTAGATCAGCGGCGTATCGCACCGCCAGCAGTGGGGGTACTGATGCCGGTAAGGCTGGACGCGGTAGAGGTCTCCCGATTCTTTCAGGTGCCGGATGATGACGGGATCGGCGGCTTTGTCCTGCTTCGCGTCGCGCGGCTTGACAGCTAACCCGGCGAAGTCCGTCACGTCCGCCGTGAAATGCCCCGTCAGATCCACCGGCTGCAAAACGGGCAGATCGTTCGCGCGGCCCACTTCGAGGTCGTCCTCACCGAAGGCGGGGGCGATGTGGACCATGCCCGTGCCGTCGTCCGCCGTCACGTAGTCGCCTGGCACGACGCGATAGGCGGGCTTGTCCGGCGTGATGAAGGTGAAGAGCGGTCGGTACGTCTGCCCGATCAGCGCGGAGGCCGGGAAGGTGCGCAGCACCTCATACTCCCCCGCGCCGAGCACCGCATCCAACAATGCCTCGGCGACGACGAACTGCTCGCCGTTCTGCCGCGCGAGGGCGTAGGTGAAGCCGGGGTTGACGGCGACCGCGACATTGCCGGGCAACGTCCACGGCGTCGTCGTCCAGACGAGCAGGCTCGCTGGCCCGCCGAAGAGGGTATCATCGGTGAGGCGCATACGCACATAGACCGAGTTGTCGTCAATCTCCTTGTACCCCTGCGCGACCTCGTGCGTCGAGAGAGGTGTGCCGCAGCGCGGGCAGTATGGGACGACCTTGTACCCCTGATAGAGCATGCCGTCGTCCCAGAAACGGCGCAGCAGGTTCCAGACGGACTCGATGTAGTTCGTGCCCATCGTCCAGTACGGATGCTCCAGGTCGCACCAGTAACCGATCCGCTCCGTCAGGCGGTCGAACTCCTCGACGTAGGTGAGGACGGACGCGCGGCACTGCTCGATGAACCGCTCGACGCCGTACGCCTCGATATCGCTCTTGGAGCGCGAGCCGATCTGCTTCTCGACCTCAATTTCCACCGGCAAACCGTGGCAGTCCCACCCGGCGATGCGCGGCGCCTGATAGCCGCGCATCGTCTTGTAGCGCGGGAACAGGTCCTTGAAAACGCGCGCGAGGATGTGGTGCGTGCCGGGGCGGCCATTCGCCGTCGGCGGCCCCTCATAGAAGGAGAAGTTCGGCCCCCCCTCTCGCAGGGCGATGGAGCGGCGGAAGGTGTCATTCTCTCGCCAGAACGCGAGAATTCCTTCCTCCAACGCCGGGAACGAGACCCGCGTATCCACCGGATCAAATGTCGGATGCGTTTTGGTACTCATCGCTTATTCTCCCCAATCGGACGTAGACGAAAGCGCATGAGTTGTCGCCTTCCATCGGAAGATAGAATAAACTCATGGCCGATAACATTATAGAGTCCGCAATCGTACCACTGATTTTTCTGCTTTTTCTCGAAGATGCGAATCTCGAATCCACGTTCCTCAGCGACGATCAATCCACGATTACCACGAATAGGCTGCTGATCACCATCTTGCCCTTCCCCGATATAGAAGATATCGTCCCCTTGATGCTCATCAGGATATACAGCGTCAGCCGCTGTATTCATCAAAATAGAGCGCGGCAACGACGCATCACTACCCACGGGTGCGTGGATCCCCGCTTGTGTCTTGTGATATTTCAGAACATTATTCCACGTCAGCGATTGGCTATATTGCTTCATCTTCTCAGTTCCCTTCGTCGCTGATAGGCAAACAAAAACCTCGCCCCGATAGGGACGAGGCGCAGGAATCGCGCTCCGTGGTACCACCCTTGTTGACGCCGCCGACGGCAACGCCCACTTTGCCCGATGCCATCACATCAGCCCCGCTGTATCGGGCGGTTCCCGTCCACGTCTACTACGGCGTTCCCTCCGCCCCCTTCCCTGTGGGGAAGGGGCTGGGGGTTAGGTCTTTTCGGATGGCGGCTCAGAGCGGATCACTACGTGGGGTTCATGCCTGCCTTGCACCATGTCGCAGGTTCGCTGGACGGCCCAACCATCGTAGCGGTGTGCTCATCATTGCCTCAGTAATAGCGTAGCGATCCCGCCGCTATCTGTCAACCCATCCGCATATGCTGATAGGAGAATGGACTGCCCGCACCGGCTACCCGGCACGCACACGACGCGCTATCATCGCGACAATGCGCAACGAATACCGTGGCAGAATCGCCTACGCTACTAAGGGAATCCGGGAGGCATGATGCGTCGCACGTGGAAATTGCTGATTTTGCTCGCCGCACTCGCCTGCGGTGTTTCTCCCGTAGGTGCGACGGAATTTGCGTCGCCGCTTTTTCGGCTCCAGTGGTTGCAGGGCGAGGGGCTTGCGGCAAACTTCTGGGGACCGACCGCGACGGAGGCGCTCCCCGAGGCGTACGCCGACGCGCCCGGCGGCACGCGGGTCGTTCAATATTTCGATAAGGGGCGGATGGAACTGACGAACCCGGCGTCCGGCATCGTGACCAATGGTCTGCTGGCGAAGGAGCTCGTCACGGGCGATCAGCAGGTGGGCGACGCCGCGTACACCCATCGCGACCCGCCCGCGATCCCCATCGCCGGCGACCCGAACGGCATGGGGCCGACATATGCCGCCTTGAACAGCGTCGGCGCGCCGCTCTTCGCCCCGACGCTGATGCGCGGCACGACCGGCGTCGCTGCGACCTTCACCGATAGCGGGCAACTGATCCTCAACAGCGGCCAACCGACCACCGGCATCAAACCCCTGCGTGCCTACGATGCCGCGACGCAGCACAACGTCCTCGGAGCGTTTATCGCGTTCCGCGACCGGGTCGGCCTCAACGCCATCGGCTATGCGATCTCCGAGCCGTTCACGGCGACATTCACCGTCGGCGGCATACCGAAGAGCGTCACCGTGCAGGTCTTCGAGCGGCGCGTGCTCACCTACACCGAGAGCAACCCCGACGCCTTCAAGACCGAGTTCGGCAATATCGGGCGGCATTACTACGCATGGCGATACCGGTGAGATTCACACGGCGGCCGAGAAGGGGAGTAGCGCAGAGCGCGCAGAGGACACGGAGGACACCGAGAAGAGAAAAATAAGAATCTATCTCAGTGACCTCTGTGTTCTCTGCGTTGAATCTCTCCCGGAATCTTGACGGTTCATTCCCAACGAGACTGCGCTATTTCGCTGGTGCGTACTCGCGGAGGATGCCCGCGAGGGTCTTGACGCCCCGCTGGATCGTTTCTTCATCCGTGAATGAGTAGGCGAGGCGGATATTCCGGCGCCCCTGCTGATCGGAAAAAAAGACCGTGCCGGGCATGTAATCCACCCCGTGCGCCGCCGCCTCAGGCTGGATCGCGACGGCGTCCATCCCCTCCGGCAACGTCAGCCAGACGAAGAAACCGCCCTCCGGCTCCGTCCACTCGACACCTTCCGGCATTTCCGACTTGAGCGCGCCGATCATTGCGTCCCGCCGGCTCCGGTAGACATTGACGAGTTCCTTGACATGCCCTTCGAGCTGCGACGGCGCATACTCGGCGACGACATGCGAGGTGAAGGGGCTGGTGCCGCCATCCGGCTTCAGCTTCGCCACCTTGTGGATGAACGGCTCCGGCGCGATGATCCAGCCGAGCCGCAAGCCCGCGCCGATGATCTTCGAGAAGGTGCCGGTGTAGACTACCAACCCGGCATCATCGAGCGCGATCATCATCGGCAGGCGCTCGCCGGAGAAGCGGAGGTCGTAGTACGCGTCGTCTTCGAGGACGGCGATGTTGTACTCCTTCGCCAGTTCCAGGATACGCAGCCGCCGCTCCAGCGTCGTCGTGATGCCTGTCGGGTTCTGGAAGGTTGGGATCACGTAAATGAACTTGGGCCGGACGCCCTGCGCCTTCAGTTCGGCCAGCTTGTCCGCGAGCGCATCCATCTTCATGCCCTGATCGTCCATCGGGATGCCGACGACCTTCGCACGGTGGGCGTTGAAAAGGCGGAGCGCGCCGAGAAAGGTCGGCTCCTCGGACAGGATGACATCGCCGGGATCAACCAGGGCGTCGCAGACGAGGTCAATCGCCTGCGACGCACCCGCCGTGATCAGCACGTTTTCCGGGCGGACATCCACGCCATTGTCGCGCTTCAGTTTGATCAGCAGTTGCTCGATCAGGCCCGTATAGCCTGCGGAGCCGCCATACTGGAGTGCCCACTGGCCGTTCTTCTCCATCGCCCGCGCGGTGGCGGCGGCGATCTCTTTGGTCGGCATGCTTTTGGGGTCGGGGGCGCCACCGGCAAAGTTCACCCGATCCGGCGAAAGCCCGCGCCCCTGCGGCGCACCGGGCGCGACACGCTTCGCCGCCTCGGAGAAAAGTTCGTCCAGTCGCGCCGTTTCTGTTTGTGCCATCTCACGCCCTCCACAACTGCGGTCGCATCGCCGTATCCGAAGCCGCGCCCACTATACCCGCAGACGCCGCTTGCGTCACGCAGGGTGGGTCGCACATTCATTCGCCGACAACCTATCTCAGAACTGCCCGACAAAGATAGGTAGAAATGCGGATGCCTCCTCGCTATTGGCGTATTAGTCTGAAGATGCAAGTTTGGCGCGGCGCGTGCCGTGCGACAAAGGAAGGATTGTGTGATGGCAAGCCGACCGATCCGGGAGATTGCGATTGTGGCGATATATGTCTCGCCGGGTGTCAAGGTGGGGGCATCGGGGTTCGTGATTATCAATGGCAAGATTCACGTCGTGCCGCCGCGCGGTCCCGTCACGGACGTGGTGCAGCAACTCGCGGCCGGTCTCGCGGTCATGAGCGATGCCGAGCAGATCACCGATGCGGCGGCGCGACGCGAACTCGTCGGGGCCGCCACAAAGATTGTCGAGTCGGCCGCCGCCCATCTACCGGAAGTCGTCGGCCACGCGTTCCAGCAGTAGCCCGCTGCCCCGATTCTGGCACATTACCCCCTTCCAACAAAAAAGCGCCACGAACAACAATTGTTCGTGGCGCTGGCATCGGAAGATGCGAGTCGTGTTACGGCGTCGTGTTGCGTGGCGACGGCGCGGGCTGCTGGCTCTGCGGCTTCGGCATGTTCTGCGTGCCACTCGCCTGTGTGCCACCTGGCCGTTGCGCCGCGCTCGCCTGCTGTTGCGGACTGCTCTGCGGCTGCTTCGCACCGCCTTGCGGAGACGCACTCTGCTGGCTGGCCGGTTGACCAGACTGCTGTCCGGTTTGCTGGCTGGATTGCTGACCGCCCTGCTGAGTTGATCCCATCAGGCCCTGCTTCTGCGCCGCGTCCTTCGCGGTGTCGGTGGCGGTCTGCTGGACCTGCTGCGCGACCTGCCCAACCTTCTGCATCGTCTCCTGGGCGGTCGCCTGAGCCTTCTCCATCGCATTGTCGCGCGCTTCGCCCATCAGTTTGTCCTCAAATTGGGTATCGGGCAGGGACATACCGACCGCGAGGCCGAGCGCAATTGCCGCCGCACTGACGCCGAGCGGGTTCTCGTGGAGCATCCGGTCGAAGCTGCCCCATGCCTGCTGCGCGCCGGATTGCACCTGCCCGCCCCATTCGCCGACCTGATCCTGGGCCTGACCAGCGAATTGCCCGACTTTTTCCTTCGCCTGGCTCGCGGCGTCGGTGACGGTGTCTTTCGCCTGCCCGGTCACGTCGCCGACTTTGTCTTTCGCCTGACCCGTCGCGCTGCCGACCCGATCGCCGAGCGACTGATCGCCCCCATCCTGATCAGCGCCGTAGTATGCCTGCCCGCGCCCGTAGCCCTGATCCTGGCCGTAGCCATACGACGCAGCGCGATACGACGGACCCCGCCCGTATGAGGGCTGACCGCCGGAGTAGTTGCCCCGGCCATCATTGTAGCGATAGTGCTCCCCAGATGACGACCCGCCGGAGCGCTGCATCCAGAGCCAGCCGAGACCGAGTGCGGCCAGTGCGGCGGGCATCGGGTTCTGCTTGATCGTCTCCACCAGACCGGACCGTCCGACATTACTCACCATCTGTTCCGCCCTCCCAATTGTCGCGTCGTGGATGTTGCCCTTCACGACCTCGACCTGTTCCTGGACCGCCTCCGTCACATGTTCCTTCGCTGCGGCAAGGTGCTCCTGCATCGCCTCCGTAACCTGCTCCTTGAGGCGATCCGGGTTCAGTTTCTCCTGCAGCGCCTCAATCGTCCCGCTCATCTCGACGCGGGTCTGCTCAATCTCCACCAGGATCTCCTCCGATCCCTCTGCAGGGATATCGTGGGTGGATTGCATCCGGTCATCCGGCCGTCCGTAGTCGTTCATCATATCTGCTCCTTCGCCCATGTCTGGTCTTCCTTAAGGGAGGCAATCGTCTGCTGCGGCGCCATATTCTGGTGCTTCAGGGCGGTAAGTCCCTTCTGCACCATCAATCCACCGATCGCCACAACCACCACACCGACAATGAGGGCGGCGAGCCACCAAGTTAGCCCGAGTTGGCCCAGTCCGATGATAATCGCTGCAAGCAGCGCCAGGAAACCTGCGTAGGCAACCGCCCCACCGATCGCGAGTGCGCCAATGTCCTTGCCGACCCGCGATGCTTTATCGCTCAGTTCGGTTGTCGCGAGCTTCATCTCCTGCCGAACTAGCGTGCCGGTCTGCTGCATCAGATCGCCGAGGAGTTCCCCGAGTGAACGGTCATCCCTGCTCTGCTGCATCACTGCATCTCCGTACCACGGACGTACCAGCTCCGCGCGTTCTGCGCGCGTGCGCCATATGCATCGGTCCGGTCACCTGTCGCCGCGCCGGTGGATTCACCGCTCCCGCCTCGATTGCCGTACGCGCCGGAATAGTAACCCGGCCGATAGCCGCCCGATTGATTGCCGCGATAGCGATAATCGTTGGAACCGCCGCCATCCTCGCGCTGCGCCGTACTCTTGAGGAAACGCGCGCCGAGCAAGCCGAGGACAAACGCGCCGCCGAGCACGAGGGCAGGCTGCTGCCGCGCGTATCGCTCCACATCACGGACAATCTCCTGCACGTCCTTGCCGCGCAGTTGACCGGAGAATTGCTCCACCCGCTCCGCCGCTTTGTCGGCGTACTGCGCGAAGCTGTGCTGATCGTTCTCGCGCAAATGCTTGCCTGACTGTCGCAGCGCGTCCGCGACTGTGCCGAGGCTCTCGGCAGCTTGGTCCTTGCGCGACGCCAACTGACTGGTCGCCTGCTGCTTCGCCTGGTCAACGACCTGCCCAGCCTGCTCCTTCGCCTGATCGGCGACTTGCCCGGCCTTCTCCTGCGTCTGTTGCACGACATCCTGCGCCTTGGCACCCGCCTGCTGTCCGCTGTCACCGCTCCCCTGGCGAGAAACTCCACCCGTCTGCCCCGCCATCCCTGGCGCAGCATCACCGCGACTCTGAGGTTGCTGAGAAACCATGATATGCTCCTTCCATAAACGAACCCAACACCGGCGAAAGGAGCATATTTCGTGCCACACATCCTACATGGCTACTAACAAGCAAATCGAGATACTAAGCCGTTTGCTCCACTGAGATGATTAAGAGTAGTAGGAATCCGATGGATTACACCGCCGATCGACGCGCAAACGCGGTACGATGCGCGGGCCAGGCGCACGCCGCGACGATGGGCGACGCCGCATCGCAATAGGAGGGGAAACCGATGGCTGTGAACCAGGCGACGCCGACGCGGGAAGCGATCATGGGGGCGTGCGAGCGGTTCCTCGGCGGGCACGGGCCGATGCGCCCGCACGACGAACTCGCGGCGCTTGCGGCGGCGACATCACCCGACGAGGACGCGGATGTCTACGGCAAGGGCGGCTTGATCGAGGATTTCGAGTGCGAGATCGCGGGACTTCTCGGCGCCGAAGCCGCGCTCTTCCTGCCGACCGGCACGATGGCCCAACAGATTGCCTTGCGCATCTGGGCCGAGTGGAAGTGCTGCGAGACCGTCGCCTTCCACCCGATGTGCCACGTCGAAACCAAGGAAGAGAAAGGCTATCAGCGGCTCCATGGCCTCCACGCACGGCTCGTCGGCGACGCACGACGGCTGATGACGCTGGCGGATTTGCAGACGGTTGCCGAGCCAGTCGCCGCGCTCCTGATCGAGTTGCCGCAACGCGACCTCGGCGGCATGCTCCCGACTTGGGAGGAGTTGCAGGCGCAGACGGCATGGGCGCGTGAGCGGGGCGCGGCGGTGCATTTGGACGGGGCGCGGCTCTGGGAGTCGGCCCCGTATTATGGCCGCTCGTACGCGGAGATCGCCGGGCTGTTCGACAGCGTGTACGTCTCCTTCTACAAGGGCATCGGCGCGATGGCCGGGTCGGCGCTCGCCGGGTCGGCCGCGTTCATCGCCGAGGCGCGCGTCTGGCAGGTGCGCCACGGCGGGCGGATCATCCACCTCTTCCCCTACGTCCTTTCGGCGCGGACGAACCTACGCCAGCGCCTTGACCGTTTTCCGCACTATCACGCGCGTGCTATCGCCATCGCGGCGGCGCTACGCACGATCCCCGGCATTGTCGTCAAGCCCGACCCGCCGCAAACACACATGATGCACGTCTATTTGCACGGCGACCCGGAACGGCTGGAGGCGGCGGCGCTCGCCATCGCGCGCGAGGAGCACGTCGCCCTTTTCCGTTCCTTGCGCCCGACGGACCTGCCGGACTGGACGATGTTCGAACTCTCGATCGGCGACGCGGCGGACGCGCTGACGGACGACGAGATCCGCGACTACTTCACGCGCGTGACGACAGCGGGAGAAACCAAGTGAACCGCAAAGAGCGCAAAGAAGAGAGATGAAAGAAGTTAGGAGTTACGCAGTTCGCGAGAGAAACCCAGTGGTGGCAGGCTTTAGCCTACACTAGAGAGGCAGGCTAAAGCCCGCCACCACCAAGAAATTGCCCCAACTGTGTACATCCTACCGGTTTCAGTACGCTGGGTCGGGATCGCCAAGAGATGGGAAGTGCATGTGCTCGCCGATGCCGGCCATCACTTCGAGGGTGATGCCGTTCGGGTCGTCGAAGAAGAAGGCGCGCACGATGCCCATGTCGCGGATTGGGCTGAGGTGCGCGGCCTTCGCCTCGGTCAGCCGCTGGTACCACGTATCAAACTTCTCGTTGCTCCCCGCGAAAAAGGCGATGTGGTCAAGCGAGCGGCCGGTGCTCGGCAGCGTCGCGTCCTTGTGGGCGGGCAGTTCGGCGTCCGGGAACTCGAAGAAGGCGAACATCGTGTTCGGCGCGACGGTGATGAAATAGTGCCGCTCGTTGCCGGGGCGGTCGAGCCGGTGGCCCATTGCCACTTCGGAGCCGAGGAGATCGCGGTAGAAGGTGACCGTCTTCTTCATGTCGTTCGTGACGAGGGCGACGTGATGGAGCGCGGCGAAGGGCGACGCGAGGCCGTTCCGATCCGGCAACCCCAGCACCTTCTCCGCCTCGGCGGCGTGGTTGGTCGAGTGCTGGCCACCCGACCCGCGCAGCACGTCACTGAGCGGAATCTCCCCCGTGCGCCATTGCATCGTCTTGGCGAGTTGCTCATCGGACATCCCATTCACGCGCTCGATCAACGCGTCATGCACGGTGAGGAATTCGGCGATCAGGGCGTCGCGGCTCTTGTCCTTGCGCTCATCAACGATCTGCTGGTTGTAGGCGTTCAGGTCGAAGTCCGCCGGGAGTCCGGCACCGCTCTCCGCCATGCCGATCATCCGCGCGTGGCCCGGCGCGCGGCCCGCGAGATGCGCGAGCAGTTGCTTCGCCGTCCAGCCGATGTCATCGAAATGAACGCGCGTGTTCATCTGCTCCTCGGTCAAGCCGCCGAACGTCTGCATCACACGCTGATTCCCCTGCCGGATCGTCTCGGTGATCTCCTGCTTCGTTGCCATTGGCGCCTCCTTTGCCGCGCAGGGCGGCGAACGATTCACGGATACGCGAGAGTGGCATCGCGCGTTTGTTAGACCGGTAGGTGGTAGATGCGCGCCGCTGTCTTGCCGAGCACCCAATCTACCTCCTCGTTGCTGATGCCGCAGGAGCGAATTTTCTCCAGTTCGGTCGCCTGATTGTCGGCATGATCCGAGCCGAACAATACCATGTCCGCGCCGATTGCGTCGCAGAAGCCATGGACGATGTGCGGCCCGATCCAGGTTGTTTCGAGCGACACATTCGGGCACTGCTTCGCGACCAAAAGCGCCTCGGCGGAGAACATCGTCATGCCGCCATGCGCCATGACGATCCGCACGCTCGGGAAGGCGTGCGCCGGTTCGATGATCAGCGACGGCAGCGCAAACGGGACACCCATGCCGGTGTGGATCATCAGCGGCACGTCTAACTCCGCCGCCATCGCGAAGACTTTGCGCGCCGCCGTGCTCGTCGGGTTAACCGCATGCGCTAGCGGGTGCATTTTCAGGCCGACGAAGCCGAGGTCGCGCACGCAACGGGTCGCTTCGCGCCGATAGTCGTCGTCCGGCAGGTGGGGGTTCGGGTTCGCCATGCCGAAGAAGCGACCGGGATAGCGCCGCGCGAACTCCGCGATTGCATCGTGCTGCGCCCGTACCGTATCGAGCGCGACGCACGATGCCGGCTGGACAATCGTGATGTCCACCCCGTTCCGCTCTTGCGCGGCTACCAGGTCTGCACCGACGAAGTCGTGATCGAAAATCTGGTCGTAGCCGAGATGGCTGTGTACATCAATGACCGTCACATCGTTCCTGCTTTCATGATACCGTCGGCAGGCGAACGTGCTCGCGTCAGTCTACGGCAACCGGAACGGGCCCCGCTCGTCTTTTGGGACACGCTCGCCGCGCCGCTGGATCACGTGGACGACAACGGGCGCGTCGCCCGCGTGGACGAGCAGCCGAATGACACTCGCTGTGAGCGGGGTGTCGTTCAGAAGCAGTTCCCACGCACTTTCCGGCACACCGTCCGGCTCGTTCTCGCCGACCGCGACCCAGGCGACCTCCGGGTAGGTAGTGCAGATCGCCGTCTCCACCCCGCGCCGCAGGACGGCAGCGAACTGCGCCGCCCGCTCGACGGCATACACGCCCGGCGCGTACTCCCGCCATACCTCCCAGAGCGCCGCCGCCTCGTCCGCATCCATCCGCGCCAGCGGCCTCGCGACCGCAGGCAACATCGCCGCCCCCGGCAGCTGGAGCGTATTCGCGAACCAGGCGACCGGATCATCCATCGGAGAAACCGAATGACCCGCAAAGACGCAAAGAGCGCAAAGAAGGAGAAGGAAGTTTGAACCACGAAGACGCGAAGAGTACGAAGAGGGAAAAGAAAGGGTTGGATTGATTTCTATCTCTTTCTCCGCTCTCCTTCGTGCTCTTCGTGTCTTCGTGGTTCAATCTCTCTTGTGCGCCTTTGCGGTTCATTCGGTTTCGACCCGTTTCGCTTACGGCTGCGCCGTGATGGCCGCGATGCCCGCCTCGCGCACTTGGCGATTGAAGGCGCCGAGATCGGCCTCCATCAGATCGTCCAGTTGGCGCAGTTGGCGGTCAATACGGGCGGCGATGGATGTGTACACCTCCTGTGTCTGCCGGGTCGGGGCGACATCGGCGCCGTCCGCGAAGCCCGCCAGGGTGGCGAGTTTGGCATTCAATCGGACGGGGGGCTGCAAGGGGCTGTCCGCCTTTTCCTCGATCAGTTCCGCCTCGATCATCTTCGCCTTTTCCCGCAAGGCTTTCGCTGCCTCGATGAGCGCTGAATGGTCCGCTAGCTGCTGCCCGCTGCCTGCTGTCTGCTTTCCGCCCAGGCGCTTCTCCCAGCCTTCCGCCTGGGCGCGGACATCGCGGAGCATCAGGATCGCCTCGTGCGTCTCGGTCAGTTTGTCGCGCAGTTGGAGAAGGAAATCGCGCTGCGCTTCCAGTTCCTTCTGCGACACATCAACGCGCGGGTCTTTCACGACCCGGAAATTCGCAGTGTGCGTCTGATCGCCGACCGTGAGCCGCACCTGATACTCGCCCGGCACAACGACCGGCCCCGCGACCGCATCCTTGGTGCTCGTGTCGCCGGGCACCTTTGTCGCCTCGGCGTAGCGCGTGTCCCAGACGAAGCGGTTCAACCCCGCCTCCGCCGGCACAAACGGCTTTGTCTCTTCGTCTTTCTTTTTCTCGCCCTCGGCCGGCTTCGCCAGTTCGTCCTTTTTGCTCGTGATGGCACGAATCTCCTTCCCGCTCGCGTCGAGGAAGGTGAGGGTGATCGGCGCGGTCGGCTTTTCCTTGAGGAAGTAGCGGACGATCACGCCATCGGGCGGGTTCTCACCCGCGTTGACGAGCGTTTCTTCGGTTTCGCCGTTCGGCTTCTTCTTTTGCTTGAAGGTGACAACGGTCGTTCCTGCCATCCGGTAACTCATCGCTGGGCCGGGGTCGCTCCCGTATCCTTTGTGGGAGCGCAGACGGACGAAATCGCGCGGGGTGAAGAGATGCGTCGCGGCGTCGCGCAGATCGTCGGTGAACTGCCGCAGCGGCGTGAGATCATCGAGAATCCAGAAGGAACGCCCATGCGTCGCGGCGATCAGATCCGTGTCCTGGACGATCAGGTCGTGGATCGGCACGACGGGCAGGGTACCGGGGGAAGGATGCCACTGTCCACCATCGTCGAAGGAGACGTAGACGCCCGTTTCCGTGCCGGCATAGAGCAGGCCACGACGCGCTGGGTCCTCACGCACGACGCGGGTAAAGTCGTCGTCGCCGATGCCCTTCGTGATCCGCGTCCACGTCTTGCCGTAGTCATTGGTCTTAAAGAGATAGGGCGCGTAGTCGTCCAGCTTATAGCGCATCGCCGCGACGTACGCGGTCGCCGGATCATGCGGCGATGGCTCGATGACGCTGATCAGCGCCCACTCGGGCAAGCCTTTCGGGGTGACGTTCTCCCACGTCTTGCAGCCATCGCGGGAGATGTGGACCAGGCCATCATCGCTGCCGGCCCAGAAGACGCCCTGTTCGCGGGGTGACTCGACGAAGGCGAAGATCGTGCCGTAGACCTCCGCGCCCGTGTTGTCCTTGGTGATCGGCCCGCCGGACGGCTCCATCTTCGTCGCGTCGTTACGCGTCAGGTCGGGGCTGGCGACATCCCAGCTCTGCCCCTCGTCCGTCGAGCGGTGGACGACATTCGAGGTGGCGTAGAGCGTATCGGGACTATGCGGAGAGAAGAAAAGCGGGAAGGTCCACTGGAAGCGGTACTTAAGGTCCTTCGCGCCATTGCCCATGCCATCGGCGTCGGGCCAGACGGTGACGTTGCGCTCCTGCCCGGTGCGGCGGTCGTGGCGGGTTAGCCGCCCGTTGCCCGCGCCGCTGCCGATCGCGCCGCCATAGACAATGTCGGGGTTCTTCGGATTGACAGCGATGTAGCCGCTCTCGCCGCCGCCCGGCTGATACCACTCCTGCTGCGTGATCGCGCCGACGGGTGAGAAGCTCGGCAGTGACATCGCCGTGTTGTCCTGCTGCGAGCCATAGATACGGTAGGGCGTCTGGTTGTCCGTGATGACGTGGTAGAATTGCGCCGTCGGCTGGTTGAAGATCGTAGACCACGCAGCCATATCGTTGAACGTCACATACGCGCCGCCATCATCGCCCTGGATCATCCGCTGAGGGTTCGTCGGATCAATCCAGAGGTCGTGGTTGTCGCCATGCGGCGTCGGGTACTTGACAAAGGTCGCGCCGCCGTCGGTAGATTTCCACGCCGCACCATTGAGGACGTAGACGGTGTTCGGCTGCGTCGGGTGGGCGAAGATGTGCGAGTAGTACCACGCGCGCCAGCGGAGTTCGCCCTGCTCGCTCATACGCTGCCACGTCGCGCCGCCGTCGTCCGAGCGGAAGACCGCGCCGTCCTCGGCCTCGACAATCGCCCAAACACGGCCTTCCTGTACGGGCGAAACCGCGACACCAATCTTACCGATTGTGCCCTTTGGCAGGCCGGGGTTGCGTGTGATCTCCGTCCAGTTGTCGCCGCCATCGGTGGACTTCCAGAGGCCACACGTCGGCCCGCCGCTCGTCAGGCTCCAGAAATCGCGCCGCCCATTCCAGAACGACGCGTACAGGACGCGCGGGTTGTGCGAGTCCATCGCCAAATCAATCGCGCCCGTATCCTCATCCCGGAACAGGACCTGCTGCCACGTCGCGCCGCCATCCTTGGAGCGGAAGACACCGCGCTCCTTGTTCGGCCCGAAGGCGTGACCGAGCGCGGCGACATAGACGACGTCCGCATTGGTTGGGTGGATGCGGATTTTGGCGATGTGCCGGGTGTCCCCGAGACCCATGTTCGCCCACGTCTTACCGGCGTCGGTGGACTTGTAGACGCCGTCGCCGTGCGAGACATTACCGCGAATCGCCGTCTCGCCCGTGCCGACGTAGATGACGTTCGGGTCGGATTCCGCGACGGCAATTGCGCCGACCGCAGCGGTTTTGAAGAAGCCGTCGGAGATGTTCTCCCAGTACGTGCCGCCGTCAGTCGTCTTCCAAACGCCGCCCGCGCAGGCGCCGAAGTAAAACGTCATCTGCTCGCGCGGGTCGCCCGCAACGGCAACGCACCGCCCGCCCCGGTGCGGCCCGATGCACCGCCATTCAAGCGACTGCTGCAACGCCGCGTCCACCGATTGCTGCCCCTTGCCTGTATCCGTCATGCGCTCTGCTCCTTCGCTGCCCCGCCGCCCCACGCACTGCGGGGCGCTCAGTTTCGCACGCATGGCGCGATCTGCAAACCGCCATGGACCGAAAGAACCAAACCCCCGGCCCCTCCCCTTCCCACGCCGAGGAAGGGAAGGGGCCGGGGGTTAGGTCGTTCCCATCTATTCGCATCTCCACTCGCCGCTGTATGCTTCTTGCAAGGGTCTTTTGACCGTTTCTCGCACGCGCACCGCGCGATTGGCCAGTCCACGACGCGAAGGATGACGATGCGACGCTCTGCTGCTTTGACGACACCCTTGACGGCGTATGGTTTCGCCTTGCTCGTCACCGCCTGCGCGACGGTGGCGAGCCTGCCATTTCCGTCGTTCTTCGCGCAGAATCCCTTCACGCCCTTCTATCTCGCGGCTGCGATTGCCGCGTGGTACGGTGGCCTCGGCGCGGGTCTCGCCAGCGTACTCGTCGGCGCGATTGCCGCCGATTACGTCTCCCTCGCGCCGCGCAATCATTTCACCCTCGATGCACCCGGCACGCTGCTGCGTTTGCTCCTGTTCATCGTCGTCGCGGGCATTATCACCGGCCTGATCGCGACCGTACACCGGCGACACGGCACGACGGTCGCCGACAAGAACGAACAGGAAGGGACGGGCCGTACCGAACGGAGCGTCGCGGATCGCGGCCTGCCGCTCCGGCTGCTCGACTTGCGCACCCACCTCACCGTCGCGACGCTCGCCGCCGCGCAACTCCGCCGTCGGCATGTCTCGACGATCGAGGCGGCCCGGTTGTGCGCGTACGTCATGCGGGCGCACGCCCGCATGCTGGCTGACATCGAGGCGTTGGAAACCGAACTCGGCCCGGATGACCAACAGCGCGAGTCAGGTGGCGGTCTTTAGCTTGCCACTGCGAGGGGGCAGGCTACAGCCCGCCACTACCAAGAAATGAAACTCTGTCCAGCTGTCAGCCGTACGTCCGTTGCGTCCCGCCTGTACCGATGTACAATGCGTGCGCTCGTCGCTTGTGAACGTTTCGGAGCGGAAGGTGCGGATGCAGCCGTTAATCGTGGTGGTTGACAACGATGAACCTTTCCGCGATCTGCTCACGGATGTCCTGGGCGATGAGGGCTACCGCATCGTCACGTCCACGACCGGCGCCGACGCGCTGGCGACGATCCGCAAGGTGCGGCCTGCATTGGTGATCCTCGACCTGCGGATGGAAGCGCCGGACTCGGGCATCCAACTGATCCGCGCCGTGCGGAACAATCCACTGACTGCCACGCTGCCGCTCATGATCTGCTCGGCGGACATCGCCGGCATGGCGCTCCATACCTCCTTCCTCCAGGAGCAGCGCGTTCAGGCGTTGAGCAAGCCGTTCGATTTGGATCAACTGCTCACTCTGGTACGGCATCTGATTGCCCCATTCGATGCGAGCAACGCACAGGGGGCGTGAAGAAAACCTCACCCCCAGCCCCTCTCCATTGCTTGTCAGCAATAGAGAGGGGAGCGGATCAGTCGTTGCTCATTGCTCAGGAGACTACCATCCCGATGACCTTTCCGACCGATGTGTACACGCCGTTCGGCTACCTACAGAGCCAGGATCACCGCGCACATTCGTGGGACGACGCTACCGGCGGCATGATCCGCACGAGCGAGCGTTTCCTCGGCATGGGCTGGGCATACGTCCACCCCCGCCGCGCCGTTTTCTTGTGCGCTGGGCTGGAACTCGACGGGACCACACTCCATTCCCGCGCCGACTGGGCGGCGTACGGCCTCCATGCTACGCACCATTCCAGCCAACTGATGACCTTCCGCGCCGCGCCGCCCGGTTGCACCGCGACGCTGACCTATTTCCGGTTGCGCAGTGGCGTCCTCGCCGCGCACGCGATCCTCCACGCCGAGGCAGCGATCACCGGGCGGTGGGGCTGGCTGCTCGATGCCGATCGCGTACATGGCCACTGGAAAGTGATGAACGACCACGCCCTGCTGAGCGGTGGGGAGCCGCATACGTTGCTCCTCCGCCACCCGTCCCTATCGCGCCTCCAGCGTCGCCCGCGCCCCGGCACGTGGGAGGCGGTCGCACTCCAGCCCGGCGAAATCTGGGAAGAGTGGGCGCTGCTCGCGAACAGCGTCGCGCCGACCGACCCGCGCCCGTGGTGGCGGCCCGTCGCCGCTGTCGAGGAACAGAAGCGACGCGCCGACGACGCCTTCTGGGGCCACTGCCCCCGGCTGACGGGCGACTGGCCGGAGCATTGGCGGCGCGGCTGGGTCTACGACATGGAGACAACGCGCCTGCTTGTTCAGCCGCCGGGCGGCATCTTCGGCGGCGAATGGCCGACATGGATGGTCGCGTGGCCCCGCGCCGTCCTCGCCGAGGGCGTACTCGACCTCGACCGCCTGGGACTCGCGGAGCCACTGCGCGCGCAGGACGCCCTGCTGACGCTGTTGCAGGACACGCCCGGCGATCAGATACCGTGCGTTTTCCGGGGCGGCGAGCCGAACATGATCGCGGCAGACGGCGCGGTCTGCGGCACCTCCCCGGCGTGGTGCCTCCCCTTCCTCCACATCGCACGCCTGCTCCGCCGCCAGCCCGACCCCGGCCGGATCTCACTGATCGCCCCTTTGCTCACCCGTTACCTGCGCTGGTGGCTGACCGAGCGGACGGATAACGCGGGCTGGCTTTCCTACCACTGCACCTGGGAATCCGGCGAGGACGACAACCCACGCCTCGACCCGAACGGCACCGGCGACGGACTGATCCAGGGCCGTACCCGCCCCGTCGAGCTGCAGGCGGCGATGTCCCTTTCCGCCGCTATCTTACGGGATATGTTTCGGCAGGTCGGTAAATCGGGCGAGGCGACGCGCTGGGATGCCGTGGCGCGTGATTACGCCGCGCGGGCGCAGCAACTGTGGGACGGCACGACGGGCCGCTTCCGCGACTGGGATGTCCGCACGGGCCGCTTCATCGAGGGGTCGAGCACGTACTGGGAGACCGACCCGAACCGCTTCTCGCCGCTCTCGCTCCTGCCCGCGCTGCTCGACCTGCCGGAGGAGCAACGCGCGGCGCTCCGGCGCGAACTGGAGCACTACGACACCGCGCCGTGGCGCTGGTGGCCGTCGTGGAGCGGCACGCTCGGCGAGGTGGCGGCGGCGCTCGGCAGCGACGCGTGGGCGGCGCAGTTCGTCGCCAAGATCGTGGATCGCGTCTACCGCGAGAATGACCGCCGCACGCAAGCGCCCGACGAACGCCCGATGCCCGGCGGCGCGCGCGAATACTGGCCCGAACCATTGGGAAAATTCACCGGCAACGACGCCTACGGCTGGGGCGCGGAGACCTTGCCGCTCCTCATGCGCCACATCGTCGGCTTCCGTGAGGACGACGCGAGCTGGCGCGGCATCCAGTTCACCCTCGCCCCCGGCCTGCCGGAGGAGTGGCGCGGCACCTTCACGCTCGCCGACATCCAGTACCGCGCCGTCGCCCTCGATCTCACCTACACCGTCGCCGACGACGGCACAATGACCGCCCAGATCGTCTCCCGCCCGCCCCTCCCCTACCGCGTCGCCACAGCGGATGCGAGGGTGATTCTCGATGTTCCGGCGAACTCGCCGTTGGCATTCTCCGTCCGCAGCGGTGAGCGATACGCCGTCACTCTCGGCGCAAAATGATAATGCTCTTACCAATGTGAGAAAAATGCGCTAATCTCGCGTTGCTTCATTCGGTGAGACAAGCTTGGGTACGTACTCAGCAAAACTGGGTATCCGAAGCCACCGCACCCGAGAAAGTCTATCATCCGTATCGGCGTGCCATGCTTTTGTGGTTCGCCTTCGCCGCGATATGGATGTCTTTCTGGCTTTGGCTGATTGATCGTCTTCCATCACTCAGCAGTTGTGAACCGCACACCATTCAAAATTACGCGATGAGCGGCCTATCCTTCGGACTCGCTATGAGTACATGGACTTGGGCGACGCAAACTCTATCCGTTAACTCGGGCGGTCTCGTGTGTCGTTCAGCACGCGCCGTGGCTGTTCACAGATGCAACAGCGACTGGATGGCGTGCTGACATCGGACACCTCACGCTGATCGGCCTCGGAGGGCGGTTCGCGAACCGCCCCTACGAACGGTCTTTCCTCACTATTCATTGCTTGGTTGCGCGACGCCTGCGGTCCAGTAGACGCTGCCTTCCCAAGTCTGTTCGGGGTCGAGGGTGAGCGGCCAGCGGGCGACGAGGCTGGTGCCCTGGTAGACGCGCTCGAAGCCGCCCTCGGAGTTGGAGACGGTTTCGATAGGCAGTTTCCAGAGTTCAGCGGGCGGGCTGAGCATCAGCGACAGGTCCACATCGAGCCAGGTATTGCCGAGGTGGAGTTCGGCGGCTTCCGGCCACGTTTCGGGCGTGTCGTGGTGGGCGGTCAGGGCGGCATGGTCCGGCAGCCAGGTGTAGCACTGATCGTTGTGCCCGCCACCTTGCAGGTTGATATTCCACTCCGAGCCGAAGACGAGCGTCACGGGCCACGGGCCGCGGTTCGTGACGCGGTAATGGCAGGTGAAAGCCGCGCCAATCGTCTGCACCATATACGTCTTCTCGATCGTCAGGGGCGATGTGCCGCCATCCGGCCAGGCGATCTGACCATCCCGCCGGAGCGTAAATTTCCAGGTGGGGGCTTGCGCGTCCCCGGCGGGGGCGAAGGAGGCGGTCGCGGCGTCAATTGGGTCGAGCGTCCAAGCGCCGCGCGCGAAGTCGCCCTGCTCGGTGTATCGCCCGAAGCGGAAGTCGTCCGGCCCGACCTCGGCGTCCAGCAGATGCTCGATGCCACCGCCCCGGTCGTAGGTGTCGTAGGCGAGGTAGTCCTCCAGCCCCGCCTCGCGGAAGCGGACGACGCCATGGATGTTCGCCGGTTCGTTCTCGCTTTCGGCCTGCGCGTTGTCGTCGCCGGCGGTCACCCCGGCGTCGGATGACGGTTCCGCGTGGGCGGGCGCCCTCTGGGCAGGATAGGCTTCCGCCGCGTGCGCGCGCACCGTCGCGTGGTAAGACTCCGGGCGACGAGCGAGGGTGTCGAGGGCATTGACGGCGACACGGCGGATGTCCCACTGCTGGAGCATACCACCCTCGGCGGGGTCAATAAGCAGGTTCTGGTGCTGCCCGGTCAGGAGCAGTTCGGGCGCGCCGTCCGCGTCGAGGTCGCGCACCTCGTGCCGGAACCAGTCCGTTTCGTGCGGATGCAGGATCTCGTCGGCAGCATTCTCGGCAAGCAGGAGGCGGTGCGTCGTTTCGGCACGCATATGGTTCATGTAGATACCGCCGAAGACGCCGTGCCAGTAGACGTCGTTGTTCTGCCCTCGGTAGAGTTCGAGCAGCCCGCCATCTCCTTCGCCGCCCGCCGCCCGCGCCGCGTGGACCTTCGCGTGCGTGCGGAGCATCCGCTTGTGGAGGCGGTTGATTTCGGGGTATTTCGTCATAAAGGAGCGCCAGAAGCCGCCGCGCATCCACCGCGCGACCTCGGGCCGTTCCGCCTCCATGTCGTGCCGCACCGCCTCGAACTGCGCAGCAGCAGCAGCGGGCAGTACCCACTCGCTCATCTCGACGTACGACGCGGTCGGTAGGTAGATACGGCCGAGCGCGGGGTAATTCCGGCGATACTCGCCGAGCGGCATCGTCAGGAGCCAGTCATGGTTTTCTTCCAGCGCACTGAAGAGCCGATCCATATAACCGCGCGCCCAGACATGCTCGTAGGTGCTCGGCCACGCGCCGAACTTCTCGCCGTCGTCGCCCATCACGGCAATCGGTGGGTGACCTTCCGGCGCGTTCTCCGCCAGCCCACGCAGAAAGGCAATCGTCTCCTCGACGGAGCGCCACGGTACGGTATAGCGCAGCGAATAGAGCGAGGGGAAAACGCCGATCGGCCGCCCGTCGTCCTCGGTCAGGTAGTAGCCGTAGAGATCGTCTGGGCCGACGCCGGAGGCGAGCAAGTGCGTGTCGTCCACAATCGTCCACTGCATCCCGGCGTCCACGAGCGAATGCGGCAGCCCCGGTTCCCAGACCCGCTCCGCCAGCCACATACCGGTCGGCGTCGTGCCAAAGGTCTGTTGGACGGCATCGGTGAGGGCACGTACCTGGCCGACACGATCCGCCTCCGGCAGCACGGCGAGCACCGGCTCGTAGAAGCCGCCCCCGACGACCTCCACCTGCCCCCGCTCGGCGAGCGCGCGGATGCGATCGAGCAGATCCGGGTGGGTCAAGCGCAACCAGTCGAGGAGCGAGCCGGTGTAGTGCAGGCCGACGCGCACGCCCGGATGCCGTTCGAGCGCGGCGACCATCGGCTCGTACGCCTTCTCGTAATGCTCCTCGTTGACCCAGCCGAAGTTGCCGATTGGCTGGTGGTTGTGGAAAACAAGTCCAAGCACGACCTGACCCATATCTGCTCCTCGCGAGATTCGCGCGACGATGATCCGCTGACATCACCCGATGCCGTCTCAGACCCACCGCGCATCCACCGTGCCACGACACGCTCAAGTATCGGCGCGCCGCCGATAGTTGAAGACCCGCCCTACCCGATTACCGGCAGGAGTAAGTCGTTCGTGTTCATCAGCCTGCGTCCCCGGTAGTCCCTGACCCGGTAGCGTGGGCTTCAGCCTACGACGGACGCAGGCTGATGAACACGCTACCATTTACCCACTCCGGGAAGCAACCAACGCGCTTTTCTGGATGATGGCGCGGGCGACGCGGAGGGAAGCGGCGTCCACCATCTTGCCGTCCACGGTGATCGCGCCCTTGCCCGCGCCCATCGCTTCCTCATAGGCGTCGAGCACGCGTCGTGCCCACGCCACCTGCGATTCCGGCAGCGAGAAGACGCGATTCAGCGTCTCGACCTGGCTCGGGTGGATCGCCCATTTGCCGTCGAATCCCATCACTCGCCCGATCTCGCAGACCTTCTCGAACCCCGCCGCGTCGCGGAAGGGCGCGTGTGGCCCGTCAATGCACCGCTTCCCGAAGGCCCGCGCCGCGACGACGACCGTCTGCATGATCGCGTGCCAGCGGTGGCCCGGATACAGGTCATCGCTCGCGTCGAGCGCGCCGATGGAGTCCATCGGCATCTGCAAGGAGGCCGCGTAATCGCCCGGCCCATAGAGGATCGCCTCGACCCGCCGCGAGCAGGCGGCGATGGCGTTCGCATTGACGCAGCCGAGCGCCGTCTCGATCTGCACCTCGATGCCGATCCGGTTCGCAAACCCCTTCGCCATCTCGATCTGCCGCAGCAGTGTCTCGATCACGTAGACATCCTCCGCCCGCTCCACCTTCGGCACGACGACGAAGTCCAACCGATCCCCCGCCGCCTCGACGACCTCGATCAGATCGCGGTAGGCGTACGGCGTGTCGAGCGCGTTGATGCGGTACATCCGCAGGCTGTCGCCGAAATCGCAGTGCATCAGCGCGTGGATGACAGTGGCGCGGCTCGCCTCCTTCTCGCTCGGCGCGACGGCATCTTCAAGGTCAATACAGACCGCGTCGGCGGCAGACGCGGCCGCCTTCTCGATCATCCGCAGGTTCGATGCGGGTGTCACCAGCACCGACCGTTCCAGTCGCGCAGCAGGATCAGACACGATACGACTCCCTTAACCGCGAAGAGCACGAAGAGGGAAAAGCGGGAATAGAATTTTTCCTCCTCCTTCTCTCCTTCGTGCTCTTCGCGCCTTCGTGGTTCAATCCTCGTTCCCATTCTCGCGCGGACCGAGGCGGGGGATGATAGGGGCTTGGCCGCGCTTGTAGACCATGATGGTGCGGTTGAAGGTGATGACGATTGTGCCCTCGTGATTGTAGCCCGTCGTCTTCACGGTGACGATGCCGACGTTCGGGCGGGACTGCGACGCGCGCAGGGAAAGCACCTCGGACTGCGAGTAGATCGTGTCGCCCTCGAAAACCGGGTTGGGCAGCCGCACCTCGTCCCAGCCGAGGTTCGCGAGCACATTCTGCGAGATGTCCGTCACGCTCTGACCGGTGACGAGCGCGAGCGTGAAGGTCGAATCCACAAGCGGCCTGCCGAACTCCGTCTGCGCCGCGTAATGGTGGTCGAAGTGGATCGGCGCGGTGTTCTGCGTCAGCAGCGTGAACCAGATATTGTCGGTCGTCGTCACCGTCCGCCCAAGCGGGTGCTCATAGACATCACCGACCACGAAATCCTCGAAGAACCGGCCCTGCCAACCATGCTTGACGGCCATCGGGAAACCTCACCTCCCTGCCCCCTCTCGTACGGAGCCATTGCGATGGAGAGGGGGAGTGATACAGGGAATGTAGGGGCGCACAGCCGTGCGCCTTCTTTCTTCGCCCTACGTCCCATCCACTAGAAAAAGCGTGCCGTTCGAGGTCGCTTGCCGCAGCGCCTTCGCGTCGCGGTATTCCTCGGATGCCCACCACGCTTTGGCGCGCTCCCTATTCTCGAACTCGATGATGACCAGGCGTTGCGGCAGTTGCCTGTTGCCTTCAAGCACTTCCGCATTGCCGCCGCGCGCAATGAACGTCCCGCCGTACTGCGCGACCGTCGCCGGGACCATTTTGATGTAGTCCTGATACCGTTCGGGGTCGTTGACATCTACTTGCGCAATCACATAGGCAGCCATCGTTTCCTCCTGACGTGAAGATTATCGGGCGACCTCACATCCCCTCAACGAGGATCATCTTGCCAGTGGAGGCTTGCTGTCGAATCTCCTTCGCCTCGCGGTACTCCTCGGAGTGGTACCACTCCAGCGCCCGCTCGACGCTCGGCCATGCGGTGATGACGAGGCGCTTCGGGTCCCAGTCACCTTCCAGCGTCCGCACCTGCCCGCCCCGCGCGATAAACGCGCCCCCATACTTCTCCAGCGACGCCGGCACTAACGCGCGGTACTCCTCGTAGCGGACAGGATCAGTAATCTCGATCTCGGTAATCATGTACGCGGCCATGGCTCACTCCTTCACTTCATCCCCCGAGATCACTTTTTCGGCGCGGAGGCGTACGATGTGCGCGTCATCATAGCCGAGGGACCGCAGAATCGCCTCGGTGTGCGCGCCGACGGCGGGGATCGGGTCCATGCGCGGTTCGACATCCGCCATGATGACGGGCGGTTTGAGCATTTGCAGCGCGCCGACGGGCGAGGCCACCGCCCGCCAGCGGTCGCGCGTGGCGAGTTGTGGGTGGTCGAGAAACTCCTGCACGGAGTTCAATCGTGCGTTGGCGATCCCCGCCGCTTCCAGCCGTGCCACGACCTGCACGGCGGTCAGGGCGCCGAAGACCGCGACGATCTCCGCATGCAATTCGTCCCGGTGCGCCACGCGCGCGGTGCCGGAAGCAAAGCGGCGGTCGGTGGCAATCTCTGGTCGCTGGAGGACGGCGGCACAGAAATTCGCCCACTCGCGCTCATTCTGGATGCCGAGAAAGACCGTGCCGCCATCGCCGGTCGCGAAGGGGCCGTAGGGGGCAATCGTCGCGTGGCTCGCGCCAGTGCGGGCAGGCGGGTTACCGCCGTACTTCGTGAAATACGCCGGGTAGCCCATCCACTCCGCGAGGCCGTCGAAGAGCGAGACTTCCATCGTCGTCCCTTCACCCGTCCGCCCGCGCTGGATGAGGGCGGCGAGGATGCCGGAGTAGGCGTACATCCCCCCCGCGAGGTCCGCGACGGCGATCCCCGCCTTGGCGGGCGATTCGGGTGTGCCCGTGACGGCGACGACGCCCGCCTCACACTGCACGAGCAGATCGTACGCCTTTTTGTCGCGGTACGGGCCGGAGGAGCCGTAGCCGGAAAGGTCGCAGATAATCAGGCGCGGGTACCGCGCGTGCAGCGAGTCCGCGCCGAAGCCGAGCCGCGCCGCCGCGCCGGGGGCGAGATTCTGGATGAAGACGTCCGCCGTTTCGAGCAACTGGTGGACGATTCGCTGCGCCTCGGCGTGTTTCATATCGAGCGCGAGCGATTCCTTGGAGCGATTGAGCCAGACGAAGTGCGCGCTCATCCCCCGGACGGCGGACTCGTACTGCCGGGCGAAATCCCCCACACCGACGCGCTCGATCTTGATGACCCGCGCGCCGAGATCGGCCAACTGCCGCGTCGCGAATGGCACGGCGACGGCCTGCTCCAGCGCGACGACGGTGATCCCCTCCAGCGGCAGCATCAGTATGACCTCGGCAGGCCGAGCATGTGCTCTGCGACGTACGAGAGGATAAGGTTTGTAGAGAGCGGCGCGACCTGATACAAGCGTGTCTCGCGAAACTTGCGCTCGATGTCATACTCCGCCGCGAAGCCGTAGCCGCCGTAGGTCTGCAACGCGGCATTCGCCGCCTCCCACGAGGCGTCCGCCGCGAGCAGTTTCGCCATGTTCGCCTCCGCACCGCACGGTTCGCCCCGGTCGAATTTCTCCGCCGCCCGGAAGCGCATCAGGTCCGCCGCCTCGACATTGACGTGCGCCCGCGCGATCGGGAACTGCACGCCCTGATTCTGCCCGATCGGGCGGCCAAAGACTTCCCGCTCCTTCGCCCGCCGCGTCGCGCGTTCGACGAACCAATGACCGTCGCCGATGCACTCGGCGGCGATCAGGATGCGCTCGGCATTCATGCCGTCGAGGATGTAGCGGAAGCCGCTCCCCTCCTCGCCGATCAGGCTGCGCGCGGGGATCGGCACGTTGTCGAAGGTCAGTTTGTTCGTCTCGTTGTTGAGCATGATCGGGATCGGCTCGACGGTCAGGCCATTCGCCAGCGCGTCGTGCAGATCAAGGAGGAAGACGGACAGGCCGTGCGATTTCCGCTCCACCCGCTCCTGCGGGGTCGTGCGGGCGAGCAGGAGCATCAGGTCGGAGTGCTGGACGCGCGAGATGTAGATTTTCCGCCCATTAACGATGTAGCGGTCGCCGTCGCGCGTCGCCGTCGTCGTCAGGCTCGTCGTGTCCGAACCGGCGTCCGGCTCCGTGACGCCAAAGGCCTGTAGGCGCAGTGCGCCGCGCGCGATCTGGGGCAAATATTCGCGCTTTTGTTCCTCCGAGCCATGCCGCAGCAGTGTGCCCATCACATACATCTGCGCGTGGGCAGGCCCCGCGTTGCCGCCGCTGTAGTTGACTTCTTCGAGGATCACCGACGCCTCGGTGAGGCTCATGCCGAGGCCGCCGTATTCTTTGGGAATCAGCGCGCCGAGCAGCCCGGTTGCGGTCATCGCCCGTGTGAATGCTTCAGGGTAGGAGCGCGTGCGATCCAGTTCGCGCCAATAGTCGTCCGGGAAGTCCTTGCAGAATTCCCGCACCCGCGTGCGGAGCGATGCGTATGTGTCGTTATCGGTCACGGTTGCTGCCTTCTCCACGACGGCGGGGCGCCCCTACGATTTGTTTCCGACAATTTCTTGCCCATTCTGCTGGAAACGTACACCCGTCACCGCGCCCATGTCAGTCGTGACGAACGTCAGTCTCGTGTCAACGACTTCGCTGAAGAATGTCGCTTCGGATTCGGGGGCGAAGATGAGCGGCGCTTGCCCGATCGGCTGGACTGCCAGACCGTTGCCATCGCGTGTCACGACGAGCGTGAAATCGAGGCGGAAGATGTACATACCGATGTATCGGTCGAGCACATCCGCAGCGACCAATACGCGTGTCCGCTCCTCAGGCAAATACCCTGGCCAAGCATATTCCGCCGCGATTGCGTTGAAGATTTCATCGAGGAGTGGCACACCTTCGTCGGAGTTTGTCATCACAATCGCGCCGAGGCCACGCTCGCTGTATGCCACGAGCCGACAGGTGAATCCCTGATCGTCACCGCCGTGCAAGAAGCGCATGGACTTACCACTCCCGGCCAACGCGAATCCCAGCCCCCGGCTTTCGACGTGCAGGGTCAACATCTCGTTCACCATGTCGCGGGAAAGAACGGTATGGGGTTTCCCCGCCCGCACCGCTTGAATGTCCATAACAAGGCGCGCGAGATCGGTTGGCGTGGTCCAGAGTCCTGCGGCCGCCATTTCCGGGTAGACATGCCACTTCCCCTCGACGACACCGCCGCCCGTGCGGTGCCCGGCGACGGCCTGATCCCAATAGACTGCGGGCAGCGGTTGTTCATACGTGCTGTTACGCATGCCCAGCGGTTCAAATACCAGTTCTCGTGCTACGTGAGGGAACGGGTTCCCGGTAGTATCAATCAGCAGTTGTTGCAGCACCGTCGTCCCGCCGCCGGAGTAGCGAAACTGCGTGCCAGGTATAGTATCCACGCGGACCGGCGGCGTGTTCGCGGGATATTCGCCTTGCAAGACCTGCGTCAGGGAAGGAATTAGGCCATCGCGGCGGTATCCCGGGAAACCATGTACCGTCAGGCCACCATTGTGACTGAGCAGATGCCGAATCGTCACGCGTGGTTGCCACGTCCCGTTCGTCGGTATCTGCCAGGAACGCAAGGAATGGTTGACGTCTTCATCGAGATCAAGGTGCTCTGAGCAGACAAGTTGCAGCGCCGTAACGGCGGCAACGGGCTTACTCACGGACCCGGCCTGAAAGAGGCTTTCCGTGGTAACCGGTTCTGTTTTTCCAGCCTCCCGCACGCCGTAGCCCCGCGCCCATTCCACTTGATACTCGTTGATTACTGCGATGCTTGCACCGGGCACACCGTAGAACGCCATGCGCTCGGCTAGCGGCACACCGAGCGCGCGATCATGTGGGCGCGTCCCAAGCGGGACCAAGCCGCGCTCGACCCGCTGCATCCGCGCCGTGCTATCGTTCGCTGTCTGCATCGTCGCTCCCCGCCGTTACTCGCACGATAGCGCCGATGGTAGCGTATGTGCGGGAGCAATCGGCGTCAATGTGCAAACGCTCGTCGCTGATTACTGGGAGGTTCGATGGCGTATCTTATTCTCGTCCGGCATGGGCAATCGCAGTGGAATCTCGAAAACCGCTTCACAGGTTGGACGGATGTGCCGCTCACTAAAGCGGAGCGGCGAGAGGCGACAATGTGCTCATCGTCGCACATGGCAACAGATTGAATGAACTTTAGCAACTTCACTGAGTAAATGGCTTGGTGGCACAGGTTTTCAACCTGTGCGTCTGGCATGCCGCCCGGAGGGCACCCGAAAATCTGCCCCACCCGATTGCCGGTTTGAGTTTTTACCGTTCATCAGCCTGTGTCTCGCCAAGGACAGGCAGTTGGGGACGCAGGCTGAAGCCTATGCTACCGAAAATCGCAGATCAATCACCTGATTGACAAACGCGCGACAGGGTGATATTCTTTCAATCAAGTGATTGATTGGAAGGAAAATAATGGACGCTATGGAAAAGACTGATCTACACGATGCCGTACCCACACAGACGATTGCGTCGTATACGGCGCATGGCGACGAGCGACGGCAGGAACTCGTGCGGGCGGCGTATTCCCTGATCGCGGAACGGGGCTTCGAGGGGTTGCGGACACGCGAGGTGGCGGCGCGGGCGGGCGTCAATATCGCGACGCTCCATTACTACTTCGCCACGAAGGAAGACCTGATTCGCGGCGTGGTGGATTATATCGAGCAGCAGTTCGTCGAGCAGAACGCGTCTATCCGGGCGCAGGGGGTGACGGCGCGGGAGCAACTGCACGCCGAACTCTGGCACGCGCTGGAGATCAAGCGCGACCGCCCCGAACTCCAAATTGTGCTCCATGAACTCTTCCTGCGCTCGCTGCGCGACGCGGCGATTCGCGACATTTATCATGGCATGGATACCGGCTGGCATATCGCCCTCATGGACATAGTGAGCGCCGGTATCACTGAAGGATCACTCCGGACGGACCTCGATGTGGACGCCACGGCATCAACGATTATTGCCTTCATCAAGGGCGCGTCCATTCAGTTGGCACGGGAGCCGGAAACCTTCGCGTACGAGCACGTCATCGCGGAGTTTGAACGTTGGCTCTCGATTGGCGAGAACAGAAAGGATTGAACTGCATGGCAGAAGCATCCGCATCCGCTGCATGGGGCAGCGCCGCGAACCAACCGAAAGACCCGCGCCGCTGGCTCACGCTGGCGGCGGTGAACTTCGCCCTTTTTATGGCCCTCCTCGATGTCACGGTCGTCAATGTCGCGTTGCCGAGCATCGCGCAGGATTTCAAGAGCTCGTTCTCCGAACTCCAGTGGGTAATTGACACCTACGCGCTGGTCATCGCCGCGCTGATCCTGACGATGGCGAAACTCGGCGACCTGTTCGGGCGCAAGCGGATTTTTCTGCTCGGGCTGGTGATCTTCTCCGCCGCGTCGCTCGGCTGCGCGCTTTCGCAGAATGTCACGCAGTTGCAGATCGCCCGTGGCGTGCAGGGGATCGGTGGCGCGATCCTCTCACCGATCGCGGCGGCGATCATCTCCGCGACCTTCTGGGGGCCGGAACTCGGCACGGCGTTCGGTATCTACGGCGGCGTTTCGGGCATCGCGCTGATCGCCGGGCCGATTGTCGGTGGCCTGCTGGTCAAGTACGTCAGTTGGCAGTCGGTCTTCTTGATTAACGTGCCGATCGGCATCATTGGTCTCATCGCGGGCGCGCTCGTCATCAAGGAATCGCGCAACACGCGGGCGAATCGCTATGTAGACATCGTTGGCGTCCTTCTCAGCATCGCGACACTTTTTTCGCTCACCCTCCCACTCATCAAGGGCGCGGAGTGGGGATGGGCGAGCGGACGCACGCTCGGCTGGCTGGTGGCGGCGGTCGTGCTCTTTGTCCTCTTCATCGTCGCGGAGATGGTGCAGGCGCGGCGCGGGCTGGACGCGATGATAGATCTCTCTCTGTTCCGCGTGCCAACCTTCAGCGGCACCGCCGTCATCACGGTGATCGTCAGTTTCGTCTATGCAGGGCTGCTCTTCATCATGGCGCTGCTCTTTCAGAATGTGTTGGGATATGACGCGCTCGGCACCGGCCTGCGGTACATCCCCTTCGTGATCGGTAGCATCGTCATCGCACCACTGGTGGGGGCGAATGCGAACCGGCTCGGCGCGCGGCTGATCTTCGGCGTCGGCCTTGCCCTGCTCGGCCTCGGCTTTTTGCTCCTGACACGCATCACGCCGTCGTCGGACTGGGACGCGCTGCTGGTAGGTTTGCTGATCGCGGGCTTCGGCGGCGCGGCGGTGCAGTCACAACTCACTAATGCGGCCGTCAGTTCCGCTCCGCGCCAACGGGCGGGTATCGCGAGCGGCATTAGTGCGACGATGCGGCAGGTCGGGTCGAGCATGGGTATCGCCCTGCTCGGCTCGATCTTCACGTCCCGCTACACGCACAATCTGCCGGGTGCGCTGGCGACGGGGCAAGTGCCGAAGGACTTCGCGGATCGGCTCGTGCAGGGCGCCGGCGGCAATGTCGCCTTCGCGGGGCGCGTCCCGCCCCAGGCGCCACCGCAGTTCGCCCCAGCGATCCAGCAAGCGACGCACGCCGCCTTCGTTGCCGCCTTCAATGACACGATCCGCGTCGCCGCCGCCTTCATCGCCGCTGCGGTCCTCATCGCCCTGATTTTCGTCCGCCGCACGGACAGCGCGCACGACACGGGCACGAGCGCGAACCAGCCGCGTGAAGCGGCACGAGAACCGGAATCGGAGACGGCGGTGCGGGCGGACTAGGGAGCCTAACCCCCAGCCCCTTCCCGAAACGGGAAGGGGAGCGAGCCTCCGCGAGATTGGGATGTTACGTGGAACGCCTCGGTATCGCGAAGAGTCACCCCTTCCCGAAACGGGAAGGGGCCGGGGGTTAGGTTCCCAGTCGCAGCCCCAGCGTTTCTGCCATGCCACGGAGCGCCGCGCGGGAGTTGCCGGAGGCGTAGCCCGTGTCCGTCATCGCCGTAACGAGCGACTGGAAGGCGACGATGGCGGCGGGAGTGTCGAGATCGTTCTCCAGCGCGCGGTCGAAGTCGGCGACGAAGGGCACGGCGTCGAGCGATGCGCCATCATCTGCGATGGGCAGCGCGAGCGCGGCTGTCGCCTGCCGGACGGGCGGTAGGAAGGAAGCGGGGCCGTCGTCCTCGTACTCCCATGATGCGCGATACTGGTGGTTGAGGAGGTAGAGGCGGATGGCATCCGCGTTGTACTGCTGTAGCGCGTCGCGGACGAAAACCATGTTGCCGAGCGATTTGGACATCTTCTCACCCTGGTAGCGGACCATTGCTGTGTGCATCCAGACACGCACGAACGGGTGGACATCCGTTGCGCACTCGGACTGGGCAATCTCGCTCTCGTGGTGCGGAAAAATCAAATCTGCGCCGCCGCCGTGGATGTCTACCGTCGGACCGAGAAAGTGCATCGCCATCGCCGAACACTCAATGTGCCAGCCGGGGCGGCCTTTCCCCCATGGTGACTCCCACGCCGGTTCGTCCGGCTGCGCAGCCTGCCAGAGCAGGAAATCGAGCGGGTCGCGCTTCTGTGGGTCGTTCGGGTTGCCGCCGCGTTCCGCCGCGATGGTGCGCATCTCCTCCCGACCGTACCGACTCAGGCTGCCGTAGTCGGGGTCGCTGGCGACGGAGAAGTAGACATTGCCGCCGGAGACGTAGGCATGCCCCTTCTCGATCAGCGTCGCGATCAGGGGGATCATCTGGTCAATCTCGTCGGTGGCGCGAAGGAAATGCGTCGGCGGGGCGATGTTCAGGGCGCGGGAATCGCGCTCGTACTGCGCCGTCTGCTCCCGCCCCAATGCGTCCCACTGTTTGCCGGTCTCGCGGGCGCGCTTGAGGATGTCGTCATCAATATCGGTGACATTCTGCACATACGTGACATCCCAGCCCGCGCGCCGTAACACCCGTGTCAGCGTGTCGAAGATGACATAGGTGAATGCGTGGCCCATGTGCGTCGTGTCGTAAGGCGTCACGCCGCAGACATAGAGGCCAACGGTATCGCCCACCGGCGCGAACGGTTCGACCTGCCGCGATGCCGTGTTGTAGAGACGTAGATTCATCGTTTCCTTGCTTCAGTGTGTGCCGTCATGCGCCGATCCATGACCGCGCACATACAACGCGATCAGATCATCGAAGCGGCTGATGTCGAAGGGCTTGCCGAGAAAGGCATTCGCGCCGCACATCGAAAGGTCAGGCGGGAGGGCGGCGCTCATCAGGATAATCGGCAGGCTGTGCGCATCGTGCTCCTCGCGGAGCAGCCTGCACAACTGGATGCCATCCACGAACGGCATCATCACGTCGCTGATGACGAGATCGGGGAACTGCTGCGCGACGATCTCCAGCGCGATCCGCCCGTTATAGGCGGAAATGACGGTGTGGCCATCGTCCTCCAATATATCGGTCAGCAGATCAACAACCGGCTGTTCGTCGTCCACGACGAGGATCGTTGCCACCTTATGCGCCCCCATCGTACCGACCGGCACGAGCATCACGCCCCTCCTGTGCGGCGATGCCGCCCAATGCATCGGCGCCGCTCTCGTCAATCGGCAGCACGCGAATCACGCCCTCATCAATGCGGAACTCGCGCAGGCTCGGATCGAACGCGCTCTGCCGCATCTTCAGGATTGAGAGAATCCGACGGAGACGGGTATGATATTCGACCGAGCGCATCTGGATCAGGTTGTCCGCGAGGACCACGCCAAGCGCCTTGCCGATGTCACCGGCGAAGGCATTACTTTCCTGCGTCATCATGCTGGTTACATCACGCTCGCGCAGGTAGTTGACCAGAGAAGCGAAGAAACCCGGCCCGCGGCCCGGTTCGAGGATGGCAACTTCGACAGCGGCGATGGAATCAATGACGAGACGCCGGATACCGAGGTTCTCGACCCGATTGCGCAGCGCCGCAGCGAAGACATCCGCTTCCAGTTCGACGGGTGCGAGACAAAGAAGCGAGACCACCCCCCGCGCGACGGCACCGCGCAGATCAAGCCCGAAGCTTTCCGCCTTGAGATACAGTTGCGCTTCGCTCTCGGTGAAGCAGGCGAAAAGCCCCAGTTCGCCCGCGTCGGCGCCGGCCATGATGTAGTGAAGCGCAGTGAGTGTCTTTCCTGATCCGGGGCTACCAGCGAGGAATGTGACTGTGCCCCGGTTCAGTCCGCCATTGAGCATCGCATCGAGTTCGGGAAGGCCAATGGCAGCACGCTCCGGACTCACGGTATAGTTCGTCGTCCGGTAAACTGCTTCGTGACGTGGGTAGCAGGTGATACCATCCCCAGTGATCGCGATCGAATGAAGACCATCGAGGTGATTCATCGCCCGGAGCTTCTGCACCTCGAGATGGCGACGATGCCGCACGCCCCAAAGGGTATTATGCAACCGGATAATGCCATCCGCGACCGTCTGCGCGCCGGAATCGCCCTCGCTTTCGGCCCCCATCTCGAGTGTCACAAGCGTCGTCACATTGAGGAGCGCGAGGCGCGTACGCACCTCGTACAAAAAGAGGCGCACGTCGCGCTCCGACTCCGCGAAGCCGGCGACGCCACGGAAGCCATCAAGGACGACAATCGAGGCTTCGTGCGTGCGCACGATCTCAATGATGGCATCAGCCGTTGCCGCCAGCCCATCCTGCAAGATTGTCTGAATACTCAAGAAACGGATATGGTCGCCAACGAGCGACTCATCGAAAAAGGAGAACTCGCGCAGCGACGCGAGCATCTGTTCGTGGGCCTCGGAAAGCGCGGTGAGGATCAGGACGCGTTTGCCTTGCTTCGCCTGCTGCACTGCGATCTGCTCGGCAAGGATCGTTTTGCCCGCGCCCGGCCTACCAAGAATCAGGGTCATCGCACGTAACGGGATACCGCCACCGAGGATTTCATCCAGCCCCGGCACATGCGTCGGCAATACAGGAATCACGCGTTACTTCCCTCCCCACCGGACACACCGAACCCTACTCCTGTTCGCGCGTCCAGGCGTTCGGAACGCTGATGCAAGATTGGTGCCGGGAAGGCGTTCGGGGTGGATTCTGCTTCCCCGAACCTCGAACTTCCCTACCCCAATTGCGGCAAGATGTCGCGGATGTCAAGAGTGCGGCAGGTCATCATCGGGGTGTCGCGGAGGGTGTACATGCTCGCCTGGGTCTCGCGCAGGGCAGCGACGAGATCGAGGAAGTCTTGCGGGAAGTCGCTCTCGAATGCGACGACCCATTCCTGATCGTCGAGGCCGAAGGAGTATGTGGTGTTGAGTTTCACCGACGGATACCCCTGGCCGACTTCGATATGCTCGCGCATCATCGCCTGCCGCTCATCGAGCGAGAGGGCGAACCACGCGCGCGTCTTGACGAAGGGATAGACGAAGAGATACTTCCGGCCACCTGGCTCGATCGTCAGGCGGTTCGATTCGCTATCGCGGTCTTTCGGGTCCACGTACTGCGAGCGGCGCGTCAGCGAAAGGTAGGCGTAGGGCGTCGTCAGATAGCGGCCAAAGCCCGTGCCGTTCAGTTTCGCGGCAAAGGTCTGGAAATCGTCGAGTTCGTACGAGACTTGCCACAGTAGGAAATCTGCGTCCGCCCGCAGCCCGACGCAGGAGTACGAGCGCACGAGCATCGTCGGCGTCGTCTCGTCAATAACAGTGAGGAATTCAGCGTAGCCGCGCTCGCGGTCGGCGGCGGGCAGGCGGCGCCACGCCGGGTCAACGCGATAAAAAGCGAAGCGGACGTATTGTCGGCGCGTCGGCGCTTTGACGGCGAGGGCGGCGGCCGTCGCGGGGGCGGCAGTCGGGGCGGCGATCGTGCTCATCTCTGACTCCTATTTGGTACAACCTGCGGACCACTATCGCGCGCCACACTGCGCACCTCCCAATGATAGCACTCGGCGGAATGATGGTAGGCTATGCGCTGTTGCAGGCAACAGCGCATAGCCGATTACTGGCAAGAACAAAGGAGACTCGCATGGCCGACACTCAGCCTCCGACAGCACAAGCCACCACCGCGCCAAGCCGCGCGATGACGATCCTCGCCCACCCGGACGACGCCGAGTTCGGATGCGGCGGTACGCTCGCCACCTGGGCAAAGCAGGGCACCGAGATCACGATGGTGATTATCACGAACGGCTCAAAGGGCAACGACGACCGCGCGATCACGTCGGAACAACTCGTCGTAATGCGCACAGAGGAGCAGGCGCGCGCGGCGCAGGTCCTCGGCGTCACGCATGTCGTCAACCTCGGCTACGAGGACGGCGTGCTGCAACCGACGATCGCCCTGCGGCGCGACATCGCGCGCGTCATCCGCCAGTACAAGCCGGATGTTATCATTACCGGCGACCCGGACAGCCGGTTCGGCGGCGACTCCTACATTAACCATCCGGATCATCGGGCAGCGGCGGAAGCGGCCCTGTACGGCATCTTCCCGGCGGCGGGCAATTTCAATTTCTACCCCGAACTGCTCGCCGAAGGGCTGGAGCCGCACGAGATCAAGGAAGTCTGGATCGAGGAATGGGGCGGCGGCACGACCTTTGTGGACGTTTCCGAGGCGATGGACACCAAAATCGCCGCCCTCGCCGAGCACAAGAGCCAGTTTGACATCAAGGATGTCGAGCAATTCGTGCGCCGCTGGACGGAGGAAACGGGCAAGAAGCACGGCGTTGGCTTTGCGGAAAGCTACCGTAAGATCACCCTCAATCGCCCGCCGGATGCCGAAACGGCGGTGGAACTCGTCAACGCGGGCGCGAGTGAGTTGGAAGAAACACCCGTCAGCGCGGAAGGGTAGCACGCACATTCGCGGACAGCGCACACCCGGGTGGACTGTCAATGGTGATTGCGGCGAATTGGATACACACCGCAGGATGCACCGTGCGAGGTCGCCTGTCGCTGAGAGAAAAGGGGCGTACGATGGATCAACCGACCTTCGAGGGGTTGCTCAACGATTTTCAGCAGCATTGCAGCGCTGAAAGCGCCCTGGCCGACCTGACTGTTGCGGCAGGGCGGATGGACGCGCCCGTCGTCGTGCTGATCCACGGCATCGGCGGGAATGCCCAGCACTGGGGCGATCCTATCGGCCTGAACCCAAGCGATACCTGGCTTTTCAACCTCGATGCCCAGCCGCACGATGCCCACGGCCTCGGCTCATCCCCGCCCTACGCGCCGGGAAGCGTCACCGCGTGGGTTCAGTTGCTCCGCAACGAGGGGATTACCGCCGTCACCTGGAGCCAGAGTCGGCCCGGCGATCTGCTCCAGTATGCGGTGACGGAGGCGGTCTCCGTCTTGGGTGCGCTGGAACAGCGCGTTTTCGCCCCGTACGATCAGGACGTGGCCGCAAATGGCGGCGCGGCCCCGGCGCTCATCCTGCTCTGCCACAGCCGGGGTGGCCTCGTGGCACGGGCGGCGCTGAAGCAACTCGGCGGGGGCGTGCCGCACCTGCGCAAGGTGATTACCCTCTGCACGCCGCATCACGGCTCCTACATGCCGAAGTTGGCCGATGCGTATAACACCACCTTGAGCAATCAGATGGACTTTGGCAGCCTCGGCCAGAATCTTCCCGGCCCACTCGGCGGCCTCTTCGCACACCGGTTAGCCCCCATACTGGCGGACCTGGCGAACCGGGTGCGCGAGGCGCTGCTGCACTCTTTCGGCACGCTGGCGCAGGGGCCGGGCTTCGATGAACTCGACCCCCAGAGCGCGATGCTGCAATCGCTGGCGGACGGAGAGCAGCCGCTGCCGGGCGTGCGATACTACGGCTTCGGCGGCACGAACCCGACGTTCATCCACTTCTACCTGTCCGAAATGGGCCACACCGTTCACTTGCTGGCGACGGCGAGCGCCTTTCTGGTGGAGCAGTTGGCGCGCATCCCCGGCGTCGGGGATCGCTTCGGCGGGTTGGCGGAACTCGACAAGGGCGACTCAGCGGTGGGGCCGGAGAGCAGCAAGTGGCCGGAGGCGTTCGGCGCGCCGCACCAGACCTTCGCGGTCAATCACATGCAGGCACTGATTGATCCGTCGCTGCAACAAGCAACGCTCCAAGCCCTGCGGGAATAGCGTCAAACGAACGGGGTGTCATCCTCCGTTCCCCGCCGGACGCCGCTCCATTTCCGCGAGTTTGTCGAGACGGCGGAGGAAATGTTCCTCCGTGCTCGGCATCGCATCCAGATATGCTTTGAGGAGATCGAGGGCGAGCCATTCGCCGACGATCTGCGCGCCGAGGCAGCAGACATTCGCGTGGTCGTGCTCGACACACTGGTGCGCCGAATGGACATCGTGACATAAGGCGGCGCGAATGCCCGGCACCTTGTTCGCCGCCATACACGCGCCGATCCCCGTCCCGCAGACCATCACGCCGCGCTCCGCTCGCCCGGCGAGGATGACTCCGCACAGTCGCCCGGCGATGTCCGGGAAGTCCACATCCGCCGCCGTGTACCCACCGACATCCTCGACCTCATGCCCCCACTCCGCTAGGGCGCGTACAATCGGCCCCTTCAGCGCGAACCCCGCATGGTCACTGCCGACAACGATCCGCATCTTCCCTACTCCCTTCTTCGAACGATGGTCTGATTGCCGCAGTGTACGCGGTGAAGCGGCTCACTCGTGTTCCGCGCATGCGATACTACTCTTTCACGATGGTGATGGCGTGATAGGCGCATAGGGGCGATTCGTGAATCGCCCGCTCGCGGCGGCAGGGTGCCATGGGAAAGGCACAGGTAATCCGGGGGAGGGCGATTCACGAATCACCCCTACGCAGAAAGAGTATAAGATGGTGCGACTCCCGGAGAAATATGAGAGAGTACCTTCCCAACAAGGACCGAATCATCGTTACCAGCGAGAACTTTGGCGCCCTCCTGATCCAATCTCTCGAACAGGCCGTTGCGTTCAAAAACGGCGACACGAGCAAGGCGCGTAATCGCGTGCGAATGAGTAAGGAGCATCAGATGGAGATGGACACGGTACTTCGAGACCAACTGCTGCACCTGCTGCGCGGAGGCAACGCGCACCTGTCGTTCGATGATGCGGTGACGGACTTCCCGATGGATGCGATCAATACGCGCCCACCCAACGTCCCCTATACACCGTGGCACCTGCTCGAACACCTGCGCATCACGCAGTGGGACATCCTCGATTTCATTCGCAACCCGCACTACCAGGAAATCACATGGCCAGACGACTACTGGCCCGCACCAGATGCCGAAGCGGACGCCGCCGCATGGAAACAAACGCTCGCCGCCTTCCGCGCCGACCTGAAAGCGATTGAGGCAATCGCGAGCGATCCGCAGACCGACCTCGCCGCGACGATCCCGCATGGCGACAGCCAGACGATCTTGCGCGAAATCCTGCTCGTCGCGGATCACAACGCCTACCACATCGGCGAATTCGCCATCCTGCGGCAGGTGATGGGGACGTGGGGCAGGAGGAAGTAACGAGGAGGATGCATACCCACATATGATCGCATGACCGAGGGATTCCGCCCCGGTTCGCTACCTTCGTCATTGCTACCGAAACCGGTCCATGTCGCGCATCGTTGTTATCCTCAGTGACCTGATGAACGCGCTGAAAGGGAATCGCATGCGACGGCTCGTGGTCCGCATCGGTGTGCTCATGATCGTTGCGCTTTCACTGCTCTCCGCCGCGCCGATGAGGGCGGCATCCGCATTCGCCAACCCCGCGTTCCAGCAGCAGTGGCAGCAGGGTGAGGCGATGACGCCCAACTTCTGGGGTCCGCTCGCGACCGCGAAAGACGGTCAGCAGGAGGCGTATGCGGACGCGAGCGGCGGCCAACGCCTCGTGCAGTACTTCGACAAGGGACGGATGGAGCTGACGAACGGCATCGTCACCAACGGCCTGCTTGCGAGCGAGATCATCAAGGGGCAAGTCCAGGTTGGCGACGCGACCTTCCAGCCGAAGACGCCGCCGGGCATCCCCATCGCGGGCGATCCCGACAATGCCGGCCCGACCTATGCGGGACTCAGCACTGCGGGCGCCTCGCTCTTCGGCGCTGCAGCGCCAATACCGGTGGGCAGCACCGTGACGACGACCGTTGACGCGGGGGGCAACATGATCCCTGGCGGTAACAGCGTCAACAGTGCGACGACGATCGCCGCCTTCGATGTGGCGACGCAGCACAATGTTCCCGGCGGGTTCGCGCAGTATCGCGAGCGGGTTGGCCTCGCCGCAATTGGCTACGCGATCAGCGAGCCGTTCCTCGCGAAGGTAAAGGTGGCGGGTGCGGGGCATCTGGTCATGGTGCAAGTATTCGAGCGGCGGGCGCTCACCTATACGGCGGAGAATCCCGACCCGTACAAGGTGGAGATGGGTAACATCGGCCAGCACTATTACCAATGGCGCTACAACGGCGCCGGTGCGTCTCCCCCGACGACATCTTCCGTCGCATCCCCGACTCCTCCCTCCGCGCAAACGCCGATCAGCGGTGTCGCGCCCGTCTTCGCGCGCGTCGCCGCGCAGGCGACCGGGTCGCAGGCAATTGGCCTCGGGAGCGAGACGAGCGATGCCTACACCGAGCGCGGCATCGCGCTCCTCCTGTTCGAGCACGGCCGGATGCTCTACCTGCCCAAGCTCAACATCTTCTACGTCCTGATTGATCCGCTCGGCCCGCTCGTCGCGATCCCCCGGACGTTCGGGGACGCGGGGCTGGCGACGACGCAGATGCCCGGCCCGCGGCCCGGCACGTTTGTCCCGCGACTCGGCTTCGGCAAGGTGTGGCAGGACAACCCGGCGCTGCAGCAGTCACTGGGCTACGCGACGGGTGACGAGCAGCGGTTCAGCGCGCAGGCGCAGACATTCGCGCAGGGGGTGATCGTGCAGGACACGCTCGACAACGCCGCCTTCGTGCTGAACACCGGCGCCGGTATCTGGGCCGCCATCCCGCTCACCTGATGCGAGAAGGCAGCAAAAGACGTCCGTCCGCTCACACCGCCGCGATCAGGCCCTCATAGATGAGGTCGCGGGTGTTCTGCTCGACGCGCTGGGCGTCCACAGTGATCCGGGCCATGCCGGTTTCCATCGCGGCGCGGGCGACGGCCGCCGCCACCTTGGAGGGGACGCGCAGGTCGAGGCTCTTGGGCAGGATGTAGTCGGGGCGCAGTTCGCCCTCAGTGACGAGGGCGGCAATCGCTTCCGCCGCCGCGATCTTCATCGCGTCGTTGATGCCGCGCGCCCGGACATCGAGCGCCCCCCGGAAGATGCCGGGGAAGGCAACGGAGTTATTCACCTGGTTCGGGTAGTCGCTGCGGCCCGTCGCGACGACCGCCGCGCCACCGGCACGGGCGGCATCGGGCGCGATCTCCGGCACCGGGTTGGACAGCGCGAAGACAATCGCGCCGGGGGCCATGGACTGCACCATCTCCACCGTGACGCAACCCGGCGCGGAAACGCCGATGAAGACATCCGCGCCCTCCATCACATCGGCGAGGGAGCCGTCCAGTCGCTGCGGGTTCGTCCGCGCCGCGATCTCGTCCTTGAAGGCGTTCATTCCCGCACGCCCGCGCGCCAGTGCGCCACGTGTGTCGCACAGGACGACATCCTTCGCGCCCGCCAGCATCAGCAGGTCGGTGACGGCGATACCCGCCGCACCCGCGCCATTCATGACGATGTGCACGTCCTCGATTTTTTTGTCCACGATGCGCAGGGCGTTGATCAGCGCGGCGAGCGTGACGACCGCCGTGCCGTGCTGGTCGTCGTGGAAGACAGGGATATCGAGTTCTTCCTTCAGCCGCTTCTCGATCTCGAAGCAGCGCGGAGCGGCGATGTCCTCCAGATTGATGCCGCCGAAAGTCGGGGCAATCGCCTTGACGATGTCCACGATCTCGTCCACCTGCCGAGCGGCGAGGCAAATCGGGAAGGCCTCGACGCCCGCGAGGGTCTGGAAGAGGACGGCCTTACCCTCCATCACCGGCAAGGCAGCGCGCGGCCCGATGTCTCCCAAGCCGAGCACAGCGGAACCGTCCGTGACGATGGCGACGAGGTTGCCCTTCGCCGTCAGGTCGTAGACGCTCATCGGGTTGGCGCGGATTTCCTCGGCCGGGGCGAGCGCCGCAGGCGGGACATACAGCATGTTGAGCATGTGCTGATCGCGGATCGGGATCTTGGAGCGCACGGCGAGCACGCCGCCGTATCGCTCGCGCAGATCAATCGCTTCCTCGCGGAAGGTCATCTCGCGGTGATGCGGGCGATGATTCTCCATCAGCCGTCCCTCGTAACAGTAGCGCAGCGTCCGCTCGGCGACCTCGTCCGGGTCGGCGCGCAGGCGGGACTCCATCGCCTCGTTCGTCGCCCGCGCGACCGCAGACGCCACCGCAGGCGCGACCCGGAAGTCGAAGATGGCGGGGACGATGTGGTCCGCGTGCAACTCGTCCGACGCGACCAACCCGGCGAGCGCCTCGGCGGCGTAGCGGAGCGTGCGCAGGCGGATGTTGCGGGCACGGCAATCGAGGAGGCCCCGGAAAAAGCCGGGAAAGACGAGCGCGACATCAAGTTGGTTCGTGTAATCGCTGCGGCCGGTGGCGACGATCTTCGCGCCCGCCTCCCGCGCCACGATCGGGTCAATCTCCGGCGTCGGCACGGCGAGGGCGAAGATGATCGCGTCCTTCGCCATCGTCGCGACCATCTCGCCCGTCAGCGTATCGCCGGCGGAAAGGCCGATGAAGACGTCCGCGCCCTTGATGACATCGCCAAGCATGCCCATCCGGTTCTCGGGATTGGTCTCCTTGGCAAGGTACGCCTTGGCCCAGTTCATCCGCTCCTCGCGGTAGGAGTAGATCGCTCCCGCGCGGTCGCAGACAACCAGATCGTGCGCGCCCATCCGGCGGAGGAGCCGCGCTACGCCGATGCCCGCGACACCCGCACCATTGATGACGATCCGGCACCGTTCGAGCGACTTACCGACGACCTTCAAGGCATTGAGCAAGGCGGCGTAGACGAGGACGCCGGTACCGTGATGGCCATTGGCGAAGACGGGCACATTCGCCGCCTTTTCGAGGTGGTCAGCGACGGAGAATGAATGTGGCGCGGCCATTGTGTCGAGGCAGATCGCGCCGAAAGTCGGTGTCATCGCATTGACGGTCTGGACGATACGACTGATGTCGCTCGTGTTGAGGGCAATCGGGAAGGCGTCAATGCCCGCGAAAGTCTTGAAGATGACCGACTTCGCCTCCATTAGGGGCAGCGCCGCCTCCGGTTGCGGCGTGGAGCCACCCATCAGCCCCGTACCGTCGGTGATGATTGCGACGGTGTTGCCGCGCATTGTCAGGTCGAAGGAGCGCTCGGCATCGCGGGCAATCTCCAGACACGGCTCGGCGACGCCGGGCGTGTACACAAGGGAAAGCACCGAGGCATCGCGCACCGGTATCTTGCTTTCGACCCCGATCACCCCCCGGTACTTCCGCCGGTAATCCAGCGCCTGCTGCCCCATCCGCCGCTCACTCATGATCCCGTATCCCCCTCGACAATGATGCGCACCCACCGCCAATCAGCAAACAAGGGAGGATTGTAACACAGCCCTCTCGCAATCACTGGGTACTTTTTCGGGGAGCAGATCAGTCCGCCCCAGTTCGGGAATGATCTGCCCATTACAGAGGGGAGTTCGCGGTTTGATGTTCGAAGAAATGCCAAACCACTTCGAACATCAAACCGCGAACATCGAACCCGTCATATTGCCTTCCATGCAAACTTCGGGTATTGTACGGACACCAGAGCGGCGAATGATGCAGGGGTGCGCGTCGCGGCGGTTTCCGGGCGGGGAGCGGGGAATCCACATGCCACGAACCAGAGCGGACAACGGACGCGCAGTGCCGGTGATCGCCTTCTTCAATCAGAAGGGCGGCACGGCGAAGACGACGAGCACGCTTAATGTCGGCGCGGCACTGGCGGAGCGCGGTCATAAAACGCTCGCCATTGACCTCGACCCGCAGGCGAGCCTGACGATGGCCCTCGGCGTGGATGTGCTGACGCTCGAAGCGTCTTCCTACGACCTACTCGTGGACGATGCGGTGGAGATCAAGGATGTCGCGCGGAAGACGACGATCGAGAATTTCTCCGTCGTGCCGAGCCACCCGGACCTCGCCGCCGCCGAATTGCAACTCCTCAATGCCCTCGAACGGGAGCGCGCCCTCGCCCGCAAACTGACGCCCGATGCGCTGGCGGAACTGGACATCGAATACCTGCTGATAGACAGCCCGCCCTCGCTCAATGTCGTTTCGATCAACATCCTCGTCGCGGCGGACTACCTGATTATCCCGATTGAACCACACCCGCTCTCGGTGATGGTGCTGCCGAAACTGTTCGAGATGGTCGGGCGAGTGCAGCGGCTCAACCCGAAATTGAAAATCGTCGGCTTCCTGCCGACCAAGGTGCATGCCACCTCGCGCCTCGCCAGCGACATGATTGACGATCTGCGCACGGGCTTCCCGCACCTGCTGATCCTGCCGAGCATTCCGCTTTCCGTGCGCGGCGCGGAGGCGGTGGCGGCCTACACGAGCATCCTCGCGTACAGCCCCAAATCCTCGATTGCGGAAGCATACCGGCAGGTGGCGCAGAAGGTTGAGAAGGAGATTCGGCCATGAGCAGTAAACCGAGAAAGTTTGCCGTCGTCGCCGATCTCCTAAAGGATACCTCGTCGCGCGGGGCGGGCGTCGAGGAGATGATGAACGCCAAGCAGATCCGACGCGACCGGATCGTGCCCGACCCCGACCAGCCGCGCAAATCGTTCCCGCAGGACTCACTGGAAGAACTCGCCCTGTCGCTGAAGGGGCGCGGCATTTTGCAGCCCATCGCCGTCTGGTACGACCGACCGCACGACCGCTACGTGATTATTCACGGCGAGCGGCGCTGGCGGGCGGCGGGGATCGCCGGGCTGGAAACGATGCCCGCCATCGTGCGCGAGGATCAGGCGTCGAGCGAGCGGCTGATTGACCAATTGATGGAGAACTTGCAGCGCGAGGACCTGAACGACGTGGACCGCGCCGACGGCCTCGCCCACCTCAAGGAAGCGATGGGCGGCGTCGCGTGGGAGCGCGTGGCGGACGCGGTCGGCATCGGGCGGACGCGCCTCTTCCAGTTGCTCGATCTGCTGGACACCAGAAAGACGCCCGAACCGGAGCAGCAGGCCGTTCGCAAGGGCGAACTAACCGAGAAGCACATCCGTGTACTCAGGCGTGTTTCCGGTCCCCTACGCGAGGGGCTGCGGCGCGTGATGATCGAGGACAAACTCTCCGCCAAGGACGCGGACATGGCCGCCGACGCCCTCGTGCAGAACCCGAGCATGAGCATCAACACGACGGCGGAGCAGGTGGTGGAGGCCGTTCGGCGCATCCGGCAGGAGGCGAAGACCCCGCGCGAGCCGGAACCGCGCATGAACCTGCGCGGCCTCCTCCCCGCCGGCCAGACGCTGCCCGCGATGGACGCCGCCGCCCTGAAGGATGTGCAGGCGAGCGCCGAACGTCTGTTGCGCTACCTGCTCGCCATGTCTACCGAAGCCCTCGACCCCGCCGAGGCCAAGCGCCTTCGCCCCCTCATCCGCCGCCTCCGCGATACCGCCGACCTGTATCTCGATTCGGTGAAGGAGTAAAGCCCCACCCCCTGCCCCTCCGCCCGCTTGCGGGGGAGGGGAACTCGTTCCATGATCGGTACGAGCCTCATTCAGCATTGTCTGACATATCGAGACGAGTCACCCCTCCCCGCTTGCGGGCGGAGGGGCAGGGGGTGGGGGCTGCCCCAGCACTGATGTTGACCCGGTTTCGTGGCTCTTCCGAGATTTGTGTGAAGCAGTTTTGCCGACATCACTCGATGGCGCATGGAGAAACGGCTTCGAGAGCGAAACGCATCGTGCAGTCGAACCGGAAAGGCGAATGCTTCTGCCACTGCGTGGTAAAACCTGTTCTACCCATCACGCAAATCTCGGAAGAGTCCCCGAAAGTGGGGTAACTCCAATCCTCGGAAGAGCCGGTTTCGTGGACACTCGATTATTGGGCAAGAGTTGCTCAACAGGAGGGGATCGCCGATGCAGATGGAGGTAACGAAAAACGAATTCTGGCAGAACTGGCGACTTCGAGGCGATCAGGTTATAGATACTTGCACATGTTTGGGCAGGAGAAGGCCGGTCGGCGAGGTTCGCACGGATGTTCACCCTTGGTACGCAACCTGCGAGGTTCCGGCCGCACCGGGCACGCCGGATGCGGCTTGCATCGCTCGGCCCGGACCCACCGAGGAGGGTGACCATGTACCTGCGCATCGACAAGATCGCCGTCGACTTCCCCGAGCCGAAGGGACCGTCCCCCGACTCCGCCGCCGCCCTCCAGGAGCTCCTCGGCGGCAAGTTCGGCGAGCTGTCCACCCTGATGAACTACACCTTCCAGTCCCTCAACTTCCGCGGCAAGAGCAAGGCGCGCCCCTACTACGACCTGATCGCCAACATCGCCGCCGAGGAACTCAGCCATATCGAGACGATCACCTACGCGATCAACCTGCTGCTCACCGGTTCCACTAAGCGGGGGACGAATCCCGCGACTGCCCCACTGAAGACAGCGGTGGATGCCCGCAACTCCTACCACTTCCTCGCCCGCGGCCAGACGGCGCTGCCGGTGGACTCGATGGGCAACCCGTGGACGGGGATGAACGTCTTCTCCAGCGGCAACCTCAAGCTCGACCTGATCCACAACTTCTTCCTGGAGTGCGGCGCGCGGGCGAACAAGATCCGCGTCTACGAGATGGTGGACGACCCGGCGGCGCGGGCGGCGGTCGGGTACCTGCTGGTGCGGGGCGGGGTGCACATCGTGGCGTACGCGAAGGCGCTGGAGGAGCTGACGGGGGCGGACCTGTCGAAGCTCTTCCCGATCCCGGACATCAGCAACAAGAAGTTCCCGGAGGCGGCGAAGTTGGAGGAACAGGGGCTGCACCAGATCATGTTCCGCTTCAGCCCGTCGGACTACACGGAGATGGGGAAGATCTGGAAGGGTGCCCACCCGGAGGACGGATCGGCGTTGCGGGTGGAGGACACGATCCCGGAGGGGTTCGACCCGCCGGAGCTGGCGGAGGAGCCGCAGCTGACGGCGCCGGGGATCGACCCGGAGATGATTGCCGCCGCTGCCAAGCGCGTGCTCGGATAGGATCACCCAGGGAATAGCGAGGCCAGGGAGGGCAGGACGTCACACTCGGCCTCCCCCTTTGCCTTTCCGGCGGTGTAAACCCGAGCCTGACCGATGATTGCCCCACTGTACAAGCAAGAACCACCCGAATGACCACAGTCGCAACAACAAGCATTCACAGAGCGCACTTCAAAAGCCAGTGTCGCTTGCTATAATGGCTTCAATGGCTTACCTCGTCGGGGGAAGCCACGTCCTCGGGCATATACTCTTGCGGACAGATCAGAGGACAGCAAAGCGAACGGAGAAGGATAGCTCGACATTGCCGGTCGGCGGCACAAGAGGGAGCGCACCATCGCCACGGCACGAATACGCGAACCGGTCAATGGGCTGACGCATCTGGCGGGCGTGCTGCTTTCGGTGGCAGCGCTTGTTGTGCTGCTGTGGCTGGCGATTACGGCGCGGGATGCGCGGCAGGTGGTCGCCTTCACGATCTTCGGCCTTAGCCAGATCGCCCTCTACACGGCGAGCACGCTCTACCACTCGCTCCCGCTCACCCCGGCGGGCATCGCGAAACTCAGGCGGATAGACCACATGATGGTCTTCGTCCTGATCGCCGGGACGTACACGCCGATCTGCCTCGTTGTCCTCGGGGGCGGCTGGGGCTGGGGCATGTTGACGGTGGTATGGAGCCTCGCCATTGCCGGTCTCGTCCTCAAATCGCGCTGGATGCACGCGCCGAAGTGGCTCTCGACCGGCATTTACCTGCTGATGGGTTGGGCTGCGGTTGTCGCCGCGCCCGCGCTCATCCACAAACTGCCGCCCGGCGCCCTCTTCTGGCTGCTGGCGGGCGGCATCATCTATAGCATCGGCGCGGTGATCTACGCCCTCAAACGCCCGAACCCGATCCCCGGCGTCTTCGAGGCGCACGCCCTCTGGCACCTCTTCGTCCTCGGCGGCAGCGCCTGCTTCTTCTGGATGATCGTCCGGTATGTGGCCTGACCACTAGCCAGTAGCCGGTAGTCAGTAGTCAGAATGGCATCAGTCCCTCTGACTACTGGCTACCGGCTACCGGCTACTATTCCCGCGCTTTGCCCGGATTAACGAGTTGGTCCTGACACCACTGGTAGAGACCGTCGAGGAGCGGGGTAATGGCGGCGAGGTACGCCTCGTCTGTCTGCGCCATTTTGCGCATGCCGGAGGTAACGGCCGCGAGGCCCGGTGACCACTGCGTCAGGGCTTTGTCGCTCGTCTCCGCGCCGCGCAGCACCATCGTCATCAGCGCAATCGCCGGATCGGTGACCTCATACGCGACGCGCAGGCCGTCGAAGCCGGTGCGCGATCCCTGGTGGCGGAGCGCCGCCTGTGGATGGTGGAAGGGCGTCGCGCCGTGCTGCTCAGCATACGCCATCACCTCGTTCTCCGGCAAAATGGCGATCTCCGCCTGCGGGTCAATGTACTTGCGAATCATCCAGATCATCGAAGCCCGGTCCAGCCGCACTCCTTGCCGCGTCACCCACTGCATCGCTTACCCTCCCGTGTCATTCCGCGTCGCGTTGTCCGGGTGCGATGATACCACGCGAAAAGGATGGTCCCCTCCCTCGGTCCCTCCCTTTCGCATCACCCCAGCACCGCCCGCAGCCGCTCCGCGACGATCTGCTCCTCACCCGGTTTGAGGAGGGCGGTGACGATGCCGATGCCCCGCTCATGGAGGAAGTTCTGCGTGACGGCGACCGGCGGATCGCCCTCGATTAGTTCGTTAATGACCTGTGCGACGGACTTCTCGACTATCGCCTCGTTGATGCGGATCACGCCGGTTGGGTAGGCACGGGGCGCATCGTGTTCGTCCAGGCGTTCCGCCCGGATACCCGGCAGTCCCTCGACGGCGACGAGGATCGTGGCGAGGCGGCGTTCCTGCGTGGCCCGCTCGGCATCATGATCCCGCGCGAGGAAGCGGCGCAATGCGACGACCAGCCCGACGATCTCCTCCTTGCCCACCTTCATCGGTCGCCCGATGCCGTGATGCGGCGGGCCGGGAAGCAAGCCGGATTCGAGGTAGCGGCCGCGCCAAGTCCACGTTTCCGGGTAGACATCCATGTCCTGATGCTGCAAGGCGACCGATTCGATCAAATCCGCCCGCCCGACGAGGATGCCCGACGCCTGCGGCCCGCCAATCGCCTTGCCGCCGCTGAAGGCGACGAGGTCTGCCCCGGCCGCGATCACGGCGCGTAGGTTCTCGACGGGCGGCAACGCCGCGGCGGCGTCCACGATCACCGGCAGGCCGTGCCGGTGCGCAATCGCGACGACCTCTGCCAGCGGAACGACGCCCGGTGTACGGCCGAATGAGTAGGCAATCGCCGCCGTTTGCTCGGTGATCGCCGATTCGATCTGCCACGGCCAGGTGATCCCCTGCCCCGGAAAGCCGAGGTAGCCGACCTCGACGAGTTTCGCCCCCGCGAGGCGCAGGGCGTGCGTATACGCCGTCAGGTGCGGCCGCTGGATAATAATCTCGTTAGGCAGGCCAGTTGTGTCCGGCAACTGGTCCATCGCCGCGACATCCAGCCCCGCGATGCACGCCGCCGCCGCGAGCGCCAGCCCCGCCGCCGCGCCCGCCGTCACATAGCCCGCCTCGGCGCCCGTCGCCGCCATCAGTTCACGCCCCGCCGCTTCCTGCACGTCCTCGATGCGCACGCAGTGTTGCGCGGCCTCCGCCATCGCCGCCGCCACCTCAGGATGCAACGGTGCGCCACTCAGCCGCGTCACCGGCCCCGCCACATTGATCACCGTGCGAACGCCGAGCGTGTCGTAAATGGTCACGGGTTCCCCCCTCCCCGGTCCCTCCCCCGCTGCGGCGGGAGAGGGGGACTCATCGCGGCTTTCGCAGCGCTTCTCCGACGGTATTGCTCACAATCTTAA
>JBBRLR010000014.1:0-69625 GCA_038231255.1 Thermomicrobiales bacterium
ATGACGAACATGCTCAATGACCCGCAACTCGATCCGAAGACGCTGACCGCGCGCTTCCTCAAGGGCATCCCGCTCGACCGGATCGGCGAGCCGGAGGACATCGCCCGCGCCGCTGTCTTCCTGGCCTCGGATGGCGCGAGCTTCATCACCGGCCACACGCTGCCGGTGGACGGCGGCAACCTCGCGCTCAACGCGGGCGGGAGCAAATTATGGCCGACGGAAGATGGCGCCCCATGAGCGTTACACCATCGCCGCCCGCCCTCGCCTTCGTCGGCGCGGGCGCGCTCGGCCAGTCGTTCGCCGGGTTGCTGGCGAAAAACGGGCAGGCTGTCACGCTCCTTGCCACGCCGCGAACCGTCGCGTCATTGCGCGCGGCGGGTCATATCCGGCTGATCGGCGTTGTGGATGCAGAAATACCCGTCGCGCCCACTCCCGCGCCGCCGGGGAGCGTCGGTATCACAGCCGACCCGGCCGATTTGCCCGCCGGGGTGGGATTGATCTTCCTGACCAAGGGGCACGATCTCGCGGAGGCGATTGCGACGGTGCGGGCCGCGTGGCCCCGGCCCGGCGATGACGCCGCGTGGGTGGCAGGATTGCAGAATGGCCTTGCGAAGGACGACATGCTCGCGGCGGCGTTCGGCGCGGAGCGGGTCGTACCGGGCGCGACGATCCTTGGCGGCGGGCGCGGCGCGGACGGCGTCGTGACGGTGACGGCGCTCGGCATGACGTATCTCGGCGAGATGGCGGGCGGCAGTTCGCCGCGCGTGGACGCGGCAATCGGCGCGCTGACGGCGGCGGGCATCCCGGCGCAGGCGCCCGCGAGCATCCAGAGCGTCCTCTGGTCCAAGGCGTGCAACGCGGCGGGCGTCTTCGGCGTTTCCGTCCTCGCGCGCGCCTCCGGGCCGCAACTGATGAGCGACCCGAGCATGATGCGCGCCTATCTCGCCCTTGTCCGCGAGACGGCCGTCACGGGCGCGGCCTATGGTGTCGAGGTCGGCAACTACCCGAATTTCCCGCCGATCCACACCTATGCGACAACCCCGTTCGAGGAAACGCTGGCGCAGATCAAGCCCGCCCCATTTCCACGCGGCGGCAGCCTGCCCTCGATGACGCAGGATTTGCTCGCCGGCCGCCCGATCGAGGTCGAGCAGGTCTTCGGCGACCTCGTCGCGCGGGCCGAGCGCGCGAATGTCGCCGTGCCGCACCTGACCTTCGTCCGCGACATTATGCGCGGCATTGATCGCATCACGCGCGGCGAATGACGCACCGGATTGCGCCGGCAATCCGCCGGTGCGATGCTGTGAACGGAGTGAAGAGATCGGTAGCGTAGGCTTTCAGCCTGCGTCCCTCCTATGGATACAATCCTCCGAGGGAGGGACGCAGGTTGAAAGCCTACGCTACTAAGAATGGAGGAGTGAGAACGTGACGGAGATGCATCTTTGTCCCTCCGATCAGTTGCGTGCGTATGTCCGCCAGGTGGCGATGGCGATGGGGGCCGAGGGCGACATCGCGGATCAACTCGCCAACCATCTCGTCAAGGCGAACCTGTCCGGCCACGATTCGCATGGCGTCCTCCGGCTGCCGCAATATGTGTCGCAGGCGGACGCGGGTGGCCTCGTGCCGAACGCGCGGCCGACGGTCGTTCGCGAAATCGGCGGCACGGCGGTGATGGACGCCCATTTCGGCTTCGGCCAGTACTCAACCGCTGTCGCGCTCGACTGGGCGATGGCGCGGGCGAAGACGCAGGGCATCGCGGCGGTCGCTTCGCGCCACGCGACGCATATTGGGCGCTTGGGCGAGTACACCGAGCGGGCGAGCGCGGCGGGGATGATCGCGATTGTCACGATCGGTACCGCCGCGCCGGGCAGTGGCGGCGTCGTACCATTCGGCGGCGCGCGGCGCTTCCTCGGCACGAATCCGTGGTCGTTCGGCGTCCCGGCGGACGGCCCGACGAATATGGTCTACGACGCCGCAACCTCGACCGTCGCGGAGGGCAAACTGCGCGTCGCCCGCTCCAAGAACGCGGCGCTCGCACCCGGCCTGATCGTGGACAAGGACGGCAATCCGTCCACGAACGCGGAAGACTTCTACAACGGCGGTGCGCTCCTGCCGGTCGGTGGCGATCTCGCGGGGCATAAGGGATACGGCCTTTCGATGGCCTCCGCCCTGATCGCCGGCCTCGCGATGGTGGACGACGACCGCCCGGTGATGCCCGTCCCCTCGGCGCATCCCGATGCCGGCTTGCCGCGCGGTGCGCTCGCCGGTGTCTTCGTGATCGCTATGGACCCGGCTGCATTCGGCGACAGCAAGGAGTACCGACGACTGACCGGCGAAACGCTCGCCGCCGTCAAAGAAACGCCGCCCGCCCCCGGCAAAGACGAAGTGCTCGTCCCCGGCGAGCCGGAAATCCGCTCCCGCGCCGCCCGCGAGCGCGAGGGCATCCCGATCCCAGACCCAATCTGGCAGGATCTCGCCACCCTCGGCACACGCTTCGGCGTGACGATGCCAACGGGCACGACCGCGTAGACTTGAAGTCGGGGAGAACCGCAAAGGCGCAAAGGACGCAAAGGGCGCAAAGAAGGAGAACCGAGAATCTTAAAACCCCTTTCTTCTTTGTGTTCTTTGCGCCTTTGCGCCTTTGCGTCAATCCGTTTTCGATGAGGAGGTAGCCGATGGTCACGGTCTTTTCTGCACCGAGCGAACGAGGGACGGATGTATACGCGCGCCTCGGTGTGCGGACGATCATCAATGCGCGGGGCGCGACGACTGCCGTGGGCGGGACACTGATGCCGCCGGAGGTGACGGCAGCGATGGCGGAGGCGTCCAAGGCGTTCGTCGTCCTCGATGAACTGAACGCGGCGGTTGGGGAGAAGATCGCGGCGATCACGGGGGCGGAGGCGGGCTACGTCACGTCCGGCTCGGCGGCGGGGATGCTGCTCGCGGCGGCGGCCTGCATCACGGGCACAGATGTCGCGCGAATCCGCCGGTTGCCGGACACGACCGGTATGCCGAACGAGATCATCGTCCACCGCGCGCACCGCATCAACTACGACCAGATGTTTCGCGCACCCGGCGCGAATCTCGTGGAGATCGGCATCCCGAGCGCCACTGAGCGATGGGAGTACGAAGCGGCCTTCACCGAACGCACCGCCGCCGTCGCCTTCGTGGATTCGCCCTCGATTGGACCCGGCGCGCTCGATTTCGCGACGGTCATCGCCGTCGCACACGCCCGCAATGTGCCGGTAATCGTGGACGCCGCCTCGACGCTGCCGCCCGTCGGCCACCTGACGCGCTGGATCGCGGGCGGCGCGGACCTCGTCATTTACAGCGGTGGCAAGGGGATTCGCGGGCCGCAGGATTCCGGTCTGCTCGCCGGTCGTGCGGATTTGATCGCCGCCGCGCGGATGAATGGCAACCCGCACGCGGGCATTGGCCGGGCGGCGAAGGTGAGCAAGGAGGCGATGGTCGGCCTCGCCGTCGCGCTCGACCGTTTCATGATGCACGACCACGACGCCGACTTCGCCGCGCACCGGGCGCAGGCCGAATTAATCGCGCGCGAACTATCCGACTTCCCGAATGCGGAGTGCGAGGTGATCGCCGACCCGGAGCGCTATCCGATGCCCATCGCGGTAGTCCGTCCCGTTGATCGGGCCTGGTCCGCGTCAGCCATCCGCGAGATGTTGGCGACGGGCGATCCCGGCATCTTCGTCAATGTCGAACTCGGCGGCATCGGCATCAACACCCACTGTCTGCGCGACGGTGATGCGGAGCAGATCGCCACGCGCCTCCGCGCCCTGCTGCGGACGATGATCTGACCATGAACCGCGTTCGCCACGCGAAGTGCGCAATTCCTCCGCTATCCGATGCGCGCGAGCGGGCCGGCATCGGCATTGGAGGCGGGCTGGTCCGCGAGGGCGTCGGCGGAGGCGTGGACACTCCAGAAGGCGAGCGCGGTCAGGAGCAGGCCGAAGATGACGAGGCCATTGAAGCCCCAGATATCCGCGAAGATGCCGCCAATCCAGGTGCCGAGCAGTTGCCCGCCGCCGAGCAGGAGGGAGTACAGACCCATCACCGCGCCGCGTTCTCCCGGCATCTCCTCCGAGAGCGCGGCGAGGTGCGTCAGCGCGGCGGGAGCGAAGCCGCTCGCGACGATCACGCACAGCCCGATCAGGGGCAGAATGAACCAGAGCGTGTGATGCGCCTGCGCCGTGAGTGTCTGGGGGTTCTCGCCCAAACGGTTCGCGATGGCGAGCAGGACGGAGATGGCGAGGAAGCCGCCGAGGGCAATGCGCATCGCCACCGGGCGGCGCATCCGGGGGAGGATGAACGTCCAGAGTACCATGCCGACGATCAGCATCGCGCCAAAAACGCCGAGCAAAACGGCGATTGTGCCCTGATCGAACCCGCCGACGAGCAACTGGTGCGGGAAGCGGAGATCGGCGTCGTGCTGGTTCGGTTCGAGCGTCCCGGCTGCCGCCGTGGGCAGGCTGAGGAGGAACTGGATCAGGCCGAGCAGTGCGGCGAGCAGCGCGTTGACCGCCAGCCACGCCGGCACAAATGCGAGGAGCCGGGAACGCTTCAGGAGCATCCGGTAGACGCCGAGTGCGGCCCGCCCGAGCCGTTCCGGGGCGGGCTGCTCTGCCGCCGCGACACGGCTCTCGACGACCGTCGCGGAAAGGATGAAGACCGTCACCATGTAGATGGCGAGGACGCCGAAAAAGGCGTGTACATTGGCGAGACCGTAGAGTACATTGCCGACCGGGATGCCAACCACCACGCCGAGGACGGTCGTCACCTCGAACGCGGTCATCACGCGGACGCGGCGCTCCTCGCTGTCGCCGGATACATCGGCGAGGAAGCCAAGTCCGGCGGGTGTCGCGCAGGCTGCCGAAATCCCCTCCAACAACCGCCCGCCGATAAAGACGAGGATCAGCAGGGCGCGTACCAGGCCGGTGACCTGCGTGTTCGCGACGGGGAGCAGTGTGACGAGGGCGAAGATGCCGGAGGCCGCCGCCCCGCAGATCGGGCTGAAAATCAGGAATGGGCGGCGACCGAAGCGATCCGACAGATTGCCGAAGATCGGCGCGAGGCCGAGTTCGCTGATGAAAAAGACGGTGACGATGATCGAGGCGACCGTCGCCGAACCCGTGACTTTCTGGGCGAGGTAGGTGGAAAGGATGCCGTACGAGGCGCGCGCGGCAATACGGATGATGAAATAAGAGCCGATTGCCCCGACGACGCTGCGGAGCGGATGGCGCGGAGTGGCCGACGGCGGTGCGGGCGCCCCCGCACGTTTAGATTGCTCGACCGTTGACGCCACACGCCTCTCCTTCATGGGATAGGATACCGCACCCCTGCTACTGACGCTACATTCGGCAGCAGGAAAGACGTTCCCACTGCGGGAAACGTTGCGATGCTCAGCCTATTGTGTGGCATACACATGAACGATGGATGAACGGGGGTGGGAACCTCACCCCCGGCCCCTCTCCTTTGCTCTGGCAAAGGAGAGGGGTGTCTTGCATGAAGTGCCGTGGCATTCCCTCACCATCGCCATCTTCCTGTATTTGCTCCTCCTCTGCTTTGCTTTTCAGCAAAGGAGAGGAGGCTGGGGGGGTGAGGTTCCCCGTCCCTATCGCAAACTCGGTGGCGGCTTGCGGGTCGGCGCGCGGTATGGCGGGCGGCGGGCGCGTGCCATCAGACGGCGCGCGGCGGTCGGTTGTCCGCCGCGTCGCCGGTTCGGGGCGAGCGAAAGGCGCAGGCCGAGGTCCAGCAGGAACAGAACCAGTGCGGCGATGGCGAACCAGCCCCACCACTCCTTGAAACGCGTGATCGTGCCCGCTTTGCCGCCCGCGTCGGTCGCTTCGCCGGAGCTGGCGAGCACCGCGCCGCCCGTGATCGCCGCGATGTCACTGAGCAAGGCCGCGCCGCCGGGGGCGGGCGAATACTCCGCCGAATAGGGCACGGCGAACCCGCCCTCCCGCTGGACGGTCGCGCCGCCCGACCGCTGCTGCGCGAGCGCGAGGCGGTACGCGCCGGGGGCCGCCGCCTGCACATGGACCTCGTACCGGCCCGGCCCGACCTGCGGCAGGCGGACGGGGAACGATTTGCCGTCCGGCGTGACGAGTGTGCCCGTCACGGGGAGGCTGTTGACGAATCGCCCGTCCACATCCGTCGCGTCCACACCGATAATTACTTGGTCTCCCTCGGCGTGCGTGTCCACGGTCAAGGCGGCGGTGTTCGGGTCGGGCAGCGCCCAGAGCAGGGCTTGGTGCCAGAACTGCGCGTATTTTGCCCACCCCGGCCACTGCTTCGCGAACGTTGTTCCCGTATCCGGTGTCCAGGCGACGACGCGACCGAGGCCGTACTGCCACTGTGCGAGGATCGGGTCCTTCTGGCCGGATTCGAGGATGACGTCGGCGTTCGGTTTCGCCTCCGTTACCTGGTAGCCATCGAGGTTTGGCAGTTCCTCGGGCTTGATGTCGCCGATGATCGGGCTTGGCTTGATGACTGCCGCCTTGAAATTGCCGGTGCGCGTTGGCTGCTTGCCCGCCGACTGCGCCTCGTTCAAGGTGATCTGCGGGATCTGATCCGCCGATGCGGCGAAGTAATATTTGCCGCCGCCAATGTCCGCGAGGTGTTGCAGCAACTTCGTATCCGCGTCATTGCCGATGGCGATCGTCGTGAAGGTGATGCCGAGGTTGCGCATCTGGCTGATTAACGTCTCGTAGTCGCTGCGCCCCTGCGATTCGCCGTCCGTCATCAGGACGATGTGCTTGACATTCGCCGTCGAGCCGCGCATCAGGTCGAGCATCTTCGCCATGCCGGCGTAGATGTCCGTGCCACCGTCCGCCCGGATGCCATTGATCCCTTGATGAATGAGCGCGCGGTTGTCGGCGAGCGCCTGGAGGGGCACGATAGCGTCGGCACCGTCGTTGAAGACGACGACCGATGCCTCATCGCCCGTCTTCAGGGCGTCAACGGCGATATTCGCCGCCGTGCGGGCGAGCGCGATCTTCGGGTCCCTGCTCCCTTCACCGAAATCCATGCTGCCGGAGCGGTCAATGATGATGCCGAGCGCCACCTGGTCATGCTGGTTGCCGGGGGCGTAGCCCATTTTGACGGGAAGGGCCTGCTCGAGTGGCGTGCCGAAGTACGCGCCCGAACCGTAGGAGTTGTTGCCGCCGATGACGATCAGGCCGCGCCCGTTCGCCCGGACGGATTGCTGAATCGTCGTCATCTGGTCGAGCGACAAATCCTTCGCGTTAACATCCACGAGGGCAATGGCATCAATATCGCTCAGGACCGAGAGGCGGGAAGGGATCTCCTTCGGGCTTTTCACCGTCACATTGACGCCCGTGCCCGCGAGCGTGTCGCGCAGCGGCTTGGCCGCGCCCGCCGTCCCCTCGATGAGCAGGACATTCGGCTTGCCGCGCACCGTTGTCACGACGCTCAACCGGTCGTTTTCGGGGATGCGGTTCTCGCCCTCGGTCACCTGCACGGCGGCGCTAATGACGTGCGTGCCGGGCGCCAGACCGGGGAGGGTGCCGACATACCCGGCGTTGCCGTCCGCTGCCGTAATCGGCGCGTCTTGCACATCCTGGCCGTCCACGCGAATCTGGAGGTTGCCTTTCCACGGATTATTGCCGGTCAGATTGACGCGGAGCGGCAGGGCGTCGCCGCCCCAGAGCGTCTCGGGCACATCCACCGTCGCGACGCGCACATCGGGTGGGAATGCGAGATCGTCCGTCTTCACTGGGGAGATGCGGACGCCGTCGCTCGCCGCCGCGTCGCTCTCGGCGCGGGCATCGCTCGTGTTCTCCTGCCCATCGGACAGCAGGAAGACCTGACCGCCGCCGCCCCGCGCGAGAATCGCCCGCGCGAGCCGGATGCCCGCCGCGATGTTCGTGTGATCGCGGTCCACGACCGCCTCGGTCAGGCCGCTGGCGATGCGCGATGGGTCACGCGGCGTTCCGCCGGGTGGGTAGACGACGGTCGCCTTGCCGCCGAAGGCGACGACGCCCGCCCGCGTGCCGGTGGCGAGGCGATCAATCGTGTCGTTGATGAAGCGGGCCTGACTCACTGTGGCGGACTGCGGGATCGAGCCGGAGCGGTCCACGACGAAGACGACGCTTTTGCCGGTCACATCGTAGGCCGTCACCGGCCCGGCAATCGCGACGATCACGCAGCCGACGGCGAGCAGTCGGACGAAAGCGGCGGGCAATGCGACGCGCCGACCACGTAGCGCGACCGTGAGGATGAGGAGCGCGGCGGGGAGGATGAGCCAGAGGAACTCCGGGCGGCGAAGCGTCATGACGCGCGTCCTTTGCGAAGTGACCGGGAAAGTGACCCGACACGGAGCGAGCGAGTACTGGAACGGCGGCTGATCAGCAGCCACTCGGCGGCCAGCAGGATCAGGACCCCGGTGAGCAACCAGGGCGCGACACCAACGCCGCGCCGTTGCGGCGCATCGGCGGCCCGCGCCGTGTTCGCGCCACCGGCAATTGGCGAAAGATCAATCGCACGACCGGGCCGCAGATCGGACTCCAGCTCGTCGCCGACATTGACGGTGAAGGCGTCGGTCAGGATGTCCTTGCCCCCACCAGTATAAACGACCTGGTAGGTGCCGGGGGTTTCGGTCGCGCCGAAGGGAACGGGCGTCCGGTCCGCGCTGACGGGGAAGGTGCGGCTCTTGCCATCAGGCCGCGTCACCGTTACGCGCTCGGCCCCCTCGACGGGCGGGATCGAGACGGTATTGCCCGGTGTGACGCTGCCAGGGAGCGACGGCGGCACGAGGTAGTCCGTGATGTTGGCGATCAGGATCGGGAATGAGACGCGTGCGATGAAATTCGTCGCGTCCGGCGCGAGCGGCGCGGTGATGACGACGATCCGCCGCCCGCCCTGCTCGCCGCTGAGGAGAAGCGGCCCCTCGTTCGTCTCGACGAGCGCGCTCGCCCACGGCGGCAGCGCGACGAGCGGCAACCGATTGAAGCGGATGCCCGCGAAGTCCACATCTTTCAACAGCACATCGCGCGTGCCCGCGTCGGTCAGGCGGGGCGGCGAGACGAGATTGGAGACGCCCGTCACATTGAGGAGCGGCCCGCCCGCCTGCGGATTGACGACGAGCACCGGCGTCCGGGCGGGGAGGTTTTGCAGATCGGGCGCGACGCCGTCGAGGACGATGAAACTACCGCCAAGCGCGGCAAGATCCGGCTTCTCCGCCGCGTCGTGAACCTCCAACTTGATGTTTGGTGAGGCTTTCAGCGCGCGGACGAGCGGCGTGTCCGCGCCGGGCCGCGTCGTGACGAGCACCGCACGGGAACCGCGTCCGCCGCGCGCGACGACTTCCGCGCTATTGTCCGCCGGGAAGGCGTCCGGCTGCGGGGTGCGCGCCTCGAGTTTCGCCTTGGTCGCCCCTTTGGGCATCGTGTAGGTACGCTCGATCGTCTGACCGGGATCAATCGTCACCTTCTCCTCGGCGCTCGCGATGTCGTTGAAGGAGGGGCGGAGTGTGACCGCCATCGGCGCGTCGGAGTAGTTCGCGATCCGCGTGAAGAACTCCTCCTCGTCGGCGTTGCGCTGCGAAACGCGGGTGGAAGCCTGGGTGATCGCGACATTGCCCGTCGCGGCGGCATTCTCGCCCTGTGTGACGTTTTCGACACGGACCGAGGCGGGAATTTTGTCGTCCGGGTTGAGCGCGCCGAGGCCGATCAGGTTGCCGTCGGTGAGCACGACAACCTCGTTGCGCTGCTGCGGGTTGAGGAGCGGCCGCAGGACGCCGAGCGCATCCTGAAAATCCGCGTGCCCGCCGGGGAGCGCGAGGCCGTCCAGTTTTGTTTTGAGGGCGAGTTGCTCGACGCCATCGCCCGCGCCCAGGATGCGCACTTCACTACCGAGCACCATCACCGTCGCTGTCTCGTCCGCATCGAGGCCACCGATCAGGGTCGCCGCCCGTTCCTTCGCTTTTGCGAAGCGCGTCGGGGCAATATCCGTCGCGCCCATGCTCGACCCGCCATTGAGAACGACAAAGAGCTGCTTCGCGCCGCCGGAGGGGCGCAGAAAGCCGACATTGAGCAGCGGTCGGGCGAGCGCGCCGACGAGGACGAGCGCGATCAACATCTGTGCGAGCATCAGCCACGTCACCGGCGGGCGGCGACGATGGAAGCGGCGGCCTCGTTCGCTCGTCGCCTCGGACCAGAAGCGGAGCGTCGGCACCGCAAAGGTGTCCGGCGCATCCTCGCGCATGTAGAGGGCGTAGATGACCGGCAGCGCGACGAGGCCGAGCAGCGCGAGCGGCGCGAGGAGCGTCATTCCAGCACCCCTTGCGCGATCAGCGTGCGCGTCGCCAGGTCCTCGAACGGGATGTCCGTCGCGACGCGCACGTAGGTGATGTTGTACCGCTTGCAGTACCTCTCGACCTCCGCCAGCCATGCATCGAACCGCTGCTGGTAGGCGGCGAATGTTTCGGCGGTCGGGCGGATGCGCACGCGCTCGCCGCTCTCCGCATCCTCCAGTTCGACATCGCTATCGAGCGTCGGGTGAAGTTCCCACGGCGAAAGCGTATGGAGAATGACGATTTGCCATCCGCGCTCGATCAGGATGGCGAAGGCGCTCTCCATGCTCGTCGTCGAAAGCAGATCGGAGATGAGCACCATGTAGCCGGGTCGCCGACTCGTGTTCACGTAGGCGCGCAGGGTGCGGGCGAGATCGGTCGCGCCGTCATCGGGCGGGAGCGCCGCGAGGAATTGGAACAGCCCCGCCGCGCGCGAGCGCCCTTGCAGCGGGCCGAGCGTCCGACTCGGCTCCCCGACGAAGGGCGCGACGGTGACGCGGTCGAAACCGGCGAGGGCGAGATAGCCGATTGCCGCCGCCGCCCGCTTCGCGTACAGAAATTTGTTCGGCTCGCCCCAGTCCATCGAACGGGAGCGATCCACGAGCAAGTGCACGGCGAGGTCAATATTCACTTCACTCAGCCGCACAAACATCTCGCCCATTCGGGCGTAGATGTTCCAGTCCACACGGCGGAAATCGTCGCCCGGTGTGTAGGGCTTGTAGTCCGCGAACTCCGGCGACGCACCGCGGCGGATGCTGCGATGCTCCCCGGCGATCCCATGCGTGAACGACCGGCGCGACCGCAGTTGCAGCTTCTCTAACCGCCGCAGAAACGCCTCATCCAGAAGAGGAGGGCTAAGGACTAAGGACTCAGAACTAAGTTTTCTATCTCCGCGTGTTGCTACCATAAATTCTACCGTTTCCCCTGTAATCGCCCTTAATTATTGATTGCTATCCCCGCTTAGTCCTTAGCCCTCAGTCCTTAGTCCTCACTTCGTTCCCGGCGGTGTGAAGTAGCCCTGCACGACATCGCGGCGATCGCGCGCGACGCGGTTGGCGTCCGGGCTTGCCTGATCCACCGTACCTTGCTGGCCGGATTGCGGGGAGCTATTGCCGCCGCCGGGGGAACTACCGAGATTCTGCGGATTGCCCGTGCCGCCGGGGAGGGGCTGCGATTGCCCGGCCGGTTGACCTGTCAGCGGCAGTGGGTTGCCCGCGTTGCCGAGGTTCTGCACCTGCGTCGGGTCGCCCGGTTGATACGGGACGGGCTGGCCGAGGCCCGCGCCGGGGCCGTTCTGGTCGCTCGAACTCTGGCTGTCGCCATTTTGCGGCTTGCCGTTAGCATCCTGCTGACCTTGTTGCCCCGGCTGGCTCCCGTTCGCGCGCTGCTGTGCGTCCTGAATCGCATTGGAAAGGTCCTGCTGCGAGCGGACCTGACCGCCCGTTTGCTGCACCTGATTGGCGAGGTTGCGGACGGATTGCGAGGCATCGTTGCTGTTGCCCTGCTGCAACGACTGGGCGGCATTCTTTTCCGCGTCGGTGAGCGGTTGGTTGCCGGCGGTGTTCTGGTTCGCCGCCTGCTGGAGATCGTTGGAAATATTCTGCCGCGCGTCGGGCGACACTTGATCGAGGTTGCTCGCCACCTGCTGCAAATCCTGCGCGGCGGCGTTATAGTCGCCATTCTGGATGTCCTGCGCCGCCTGTTTGGTCGCGGAGTTATCGTTCAGGGAGTCGGCCAGCCGCTGGAGGTCTTGCTGCGATTGTGCGGACTGCACGGCGAGTTGCTGCAACTGCTCCGGCGTCAACTGCTGATCGGCGAGGGGCGTCGGGTTGCCGTTCGCGTCCACGCCGCTCTGTTGCTGTTGCTGCTTAACATCCGGCAACTTCGGCACGGGCGCGAAGGTGTGCCGGTCGAGAGCGTTGGAAAGGAAGAGTAGCAGGACGACGCCGAGGGTGATTATCGCCAGACCGAGCGCCATCACCTGCTCCTGCACGACGCGATGCAGCCGCAGCCGCTTCGTCCGGCCGATGCGGTAGGCGGTGCGGGCGGCGTGATTGAGGAGTGCGGGGGCGAGGTGGCTGTCCATCTCTCCCTGCGCCAATTCAAGGCTGGTGGCGAGCGTCGCATCCAGCGCGTAGCCCTGATCGAGGAAGCGCGCGATCCCCATGCGGGTTGGCCGCTGCAACCAGGCATAGACAAAGGCGAGTGCGGCGATCAGCCCGGCGGGCACGGCAATCGCCGCCGTGGCGGGATGCGTCCCCTTCGCGATCGCGCCACGGCAGACGAAGATCGCCACGAGTGCGCTAAGCCAGAAGGCTCGGAGTCCAATCAGCAGCAACCGCTGCCGCCAGATGCGGTCCTGAATCTCCAGCATCCACTGGACGAACCGCGTCGCCTCCAACCCGCGCCGCAGGGCGGTCAGGCGATTGTCGCCCATCCCACGCTGGGGCAGCGCCGGGGGCCGCAAATCCGTGCCGAACCAGAAGGGGAACCAGAGCGCGCGCCACAGAACGCGTACAGCGTGAGGACTGAGGAGTGAGTATTGAGGAGTGAGTACTGAGTGCCGGTCGTCTCGCAGTGTCTGCCGCACGCCTGATGTCTTCCGCTGTCTCGAACCAGTTGGCATATGCAGTCTGCGCTGTTCAGTCGCCACGAAATTCTCGCTTCTGATTACTCAGTACCCAGTACTCAGTACTCGTTACTCCAACGGCGGGAGCGCGGGCAACTGCTGCCGTCGTCCGCGCCGCAGGGCAATAACAGCGAAGCCGCCGAGCAGGATCGTCAGCCCCGTCCCGATCACCGCGACGCTCGCCATCCGAATGCGATGGTTCGCGCGCACCATCACCGACTCCGCTCGGTCGGCGAGCGGGGCATTGCCGAACTCCGTGAACGTCCCGTAGGCGCGGTTCGCATTCTGCTGGGCGCGGATGACATTCAAGCCATTGATCTCCGATTCCGCTTTCGTTAGATCATCCGTCGCTTGGGAGCCGCGCGCCGCACGCTGCTGGTATTGGATGAGCAGAAGCGGCGGCTTGGCGTCCGGCACCGCTTTGTACAGGTCGGACGCCTGTTTGAGGAGATCGTTGGTGCGCGGATAGTCGTTCGCTTCGAGCGCCTGCTGTGCGTCGCGCACGCGGGCCTCCGCCTCCGATCCGGCGCGCGCCTTGGAAAGTAGCGCCTGCGCGTCGGCGGCGCGCTTCGGCGTGCCCGTTTGCTGGAGGAAGCCGATTGCCGGCGTCAGTAGCGTTACCGCCTGAGAGTACTGGCCCGTGCCGACGAGTTGCGTCGCCTCGTCAATGTCGTAGTAGACGAACTGGTTTCGCTGCCAGAGGCCACCGAGGAACTGCGGCAGGTACGCCTTCCATTTCGATTCGAGCGTCGTCGCGGCGCTAGCCCCCTCATTTTTGTAGACAATCTGCATCGCCTGCCGCCAGTCTTTGCTCGCCTCCGGCTTGTTGAGCGCCGCGAGGAAGTCGCGGTACTGGCGGAAGCCGTAGGTATCTATCAGAAAGGCGACGACGCTGTACTGCTGCCCGACGAGCGCGTTGTCGGGGGTGTTAAAGAGCGTTGTCCAGTCCGCGAGGCGGTCGGTATTCGCCTGCTGGCCGAGCGTGGCGACAAACGCGGACAGATCCGCCGGGGGCGCTTCGCCGTAGAGCGCCGTGCCGCGCACCAGTCCGGGGGGCAGGTTGCCACCGCCCATCATCGCGACGATCTGTTGGGTGAGGAGCATGCGGAGGTTGAGCGTCAGTTCGGGCGCTTTCAGGCCGTTCATACGCGGCACGCAGATGTAGACGCCGCCGCTGTCCACGCCACTATAGAGGTTCTGATTCGTCTGCGCGGCGGGCACGGCGGCGGTGAATTGCGACACATCCGTGTACAAATAGATCGGCACGGGCCGGGGCACGAGCCGCGAGCCGTCGAAGATATTGGTTTCCATCTCGTAGACGGGGTCGGCGATCTTCTTGTACAGGTCCACTTGCGGCGCGACCGGATCGCGCGCGATGAAACTAATCGAGAAATAGGTCGTGTCGTCGTGCTGCCACTGCCCGCCCGGCGCGGTGAGGAAGGGCGAATCGTCCGCCGCGACGCCCGACACGGCAAGAAGCAATCCGAGCAGCGCGAGCATGAGGGCGTGCGCCGTAGCGGCCCCTTGGCGTCGCCGAAGAAGGGTGTTCCAAAAGAAAGCGGTCTGTGCCGCCGATGGTCGGGTAATGTTCATGGCAGATACCATATCGAATATCGGCGGGAGGGCGCGTGCGTGACCGCCACCATACGCCGTCTGCTACCGCCAAACGAGGACATCGCCGGTGCCGTTGGGTGCTGGGACACTCTACCATACATCGTGTCCGCCTGTATTCGTCGTTGCGCCGCACCCGTGCTACGAAGATACGCTACCGCGATTATCCCGCCCTTGCAAGCGCCAGAAAGTAAAAGAAGTCCGAAACGCGAGACGCTGAGTCCGCTATTACCTACTTGTTATAACGTCCAAAGACGCGCAATTGGTTGATTGGGTTCTTTGACGACGCGATACACATCCGGGTTCGACAGAGTTTCCCATGTCCCGAAGCCGACGCGGGCATCGAAGTGCCGCAGCAGGAGTGCCAGCATGTTGCCATGTGTGACGACTACCGTCGCGCTGCCGGGGTGATTGTGTGCATCGCCGAGCGCCGCGATCCCGCGTGTGGCGGCGGCACGGCTCGATTCGCCGCCCGCGAGATGGTAATCGGGATCATCGAAACTGGTTGCGAGATGGGCGCGCCATTCCGGCAGCGATACCGGACTCAGGACGCGCTCGACGAGACGATCATCGGTCTCGACCGGGATGCCGAGCCGTGCGGCGAGCGGCGCGATGGAGGCCGTCGCGCGGGCATACGGACTGGAAACGATGGATGTGATGCCGAGTGGCGCGAGCAGATCGGCGAGCGCGACCGCTTGCGCTTCGCCCGCCGGGGTCAGGAGCGCACCCGGCGCTTGACCGGTCGCCCGGCAGTGGCGCACGAGGTAGAGGGGACGCAGCGCTGGTACGTTCACATCGCGATCAGGCTGGTTTCGTACATCTGGCCCCAGAATTGCTCCCACGCCCCACCCTCGGCATCTACCGCGTCCACCGCCGTCTTCAGGCAGTCGGGCATCAAGGGCGTTGTCACGACCGTCGGCAGGTGCAAGCGATAGCGACTGGTGAGGATGCCCTCCAGGAAGGTGATCTCATGCGCGTGCGCGGGCGCAAGATCAGGCAGGATGAGGACATCCACATTGAGGGCGCGCCAGTACGCCTCGCGCGAGACGCGGCGGGCAATGCGCTGCTCCCGATCGCGGCGGCTTTCCGGCGCGGGCGGCTCTTCCTGCTCCTCGCGCGGCAGGGCGACTTCCGTGATATAGGCATTGAGCGCGAAATCCCGCCACGTCATCAGGAAATGCGAGATCAGTGGCGCGTGCAACCGCAGTCCGGCGAGGACGTACTGCGCGATCCGCGCCGCCCGTGCCCGGTCCGCGTTGAAGATCAACCACCCCTGCCCTTGCCGCACGCGCATCTCGATGGTGTCGAGATAGGCAGACATGCGGACGAGCAAATCGCGATCCTGGGTCGAAACATCGTCGGGTTCGGGGGAAAGCGCAAAGCGGTCATACATCGCCATATGGTTCTTACCCTCGGCTTGTGTACGAACAGACCTCTTGCCGCAGAAGTGTACGCGCGAAAGTGCTGATCGCCAAGAGGGGAACCTAACCCCCGGCCCCCTTCCTCGCGGGAAGGGGGCCGGGGGGTTTAGGTTCTTACGCCGTCACGCTCGCCGTCGTCATCCAGTGCGGGTTCTTGACGGTGCCGTCGAAATCGCCGGTGGTTTTCCACCCTTCGATCATGCCGCCTTCGGCTCCATCCACCGAAGTGGCGCGCTGCTGGAGTTCATCCATCTCGGCGCGGCTGAACGGGCTGAAGGTATCGCCGACGCGGAGCGCCTGCTCCAGGTCGCGCGCATTCTCGCACCCGGTGATGACGACCGACGTCGGCAGAGAAAGGGCATAGCGCAGGCATTCCTCCGCCGTGATCGTCCCTTCTTTGGGGAGGCGACCCGAGGCGAGCGGCTTCATGCCGAGCACGCCGATATTGCGCTCGACGAGCACCGGCAGCACCAATGCCTGGAAACTGTTGTGGTGGTAATCAATCACATTGAGCGGCATCTGGACGGTGTCGAAGTCGAACCCCTGATTGAGCATCTTCAGGTGGATATGCGGATCCTTGTGACCGGTGAAGCCGATGTAGCGGATTTTGCCCGCCTCGCGCGCCTCGACCAGCGCCTCGATCGCGCCGTTCGGGGCAAAGACGCGCTCCGGGTCGTCCATGCGGATCATCTCGTGGAGTTGAATCAGGTCAATGTGGTCGGTCTGCAACCGTTCGAGGCACTGGTCAATCTGCCCGGCGGCGGCCTCGCGCGACTGGCCGTCAATCTTGGTCATCAAAAAAACGCGCTCGCGGTAGCCGTCGCGCAGGGCGTGGCCCATCTTCACTTCGGCCTGCCCGCCGTGGTAGTCCCAGCAGTTGTCCATAAACGTCAATCCCGCGTCAATCGCGGTGTGGATCAGCCGGGTCGTCTCCGCCGGGTCCTGCGGCCGCGCGATATGCGCCCCGCCCAGCCCGATCGCACTCACCCGCTCGCCTGTCTTACCCAATGTCCGGTACTGCATCTCGTTACCTCCCTAAATGAACAGCGACAAAGAAAGGGAAACCGGCACAGAGGACGCAGAGGACACAGAGAGCACAGAGAGAAAAGAGTAAAGGTAGGTTTGTCCTCATTACGTTCTTGGCGAACCTCTCACTCCATTCTATCTCTTTCCCTCTGTGCTCTCTTGTGCTCTCTGTGTCCTCTGTGCTCAATCCATCGTCCCGTTGACAAGGTAGTGCGTCAGGGCATTGTCGTCGAGGTGCGCGATGCCGAGGGCGGCGGGAGTGCGGGTGGCGGCACGAAGGTCCTGGCCCGTAACCGCCGTGCCGAGATCGGTGAGCGCCGACATCACAGGGGTCGGGACATCAAATTGCGTGCCGAGAGCAGCCCATGTCGCGATGCCGTACGGAATGTCTTCGAGCAGCCAGCGGGTGTCGAGCGAGCCGGGGGCGCGCAGTTGCGTGAGCATCCGGCTGCCGTTGATCGTCGCCCACAGATCACCGCGCGGCCCGAACCCCGCCCGCCAGTATGCCTCCTCAACCGGGTCGAGGGTCAGGCCGAGTCGCGCGCCAATCGCCAGCCGTTCGGCGTCCACCGCCTTGATCGCCCGCACGACGCCGGGCGTCACGCCCTCCTCGTAGAAGTAGAAATCGCCGCGCGCGTACTCGACGCGCCCCGCGTTCAGAAGCACCCCGGCGGGATGCAAAATCGGGTTGCCCGCTGAAAGGCCGCAGGCGACGACGTGCGGATGGGCGCGCACGCCGGGGAAAACATCGGCGAGCAGTGCCAGCAGGCGATTATTCTCCCGCGCGGGGAAGGCGGCGACGCCGAGGCCGGAGACGACGCCCCAGATATGCGCGTGGTCCGGCGCGAGTTTGCGGCAGACATACGGCGCGGTATCGGCCTCCGCGACCACAACGCCGTCCAGTTTCCCCGCCGCGCGAGCCGCTTCCGCGAAGGCGAGCGCGCCCAGATTCCCCGGCGTCAGGACGATGACATGCCCTGGTCGCAAATGCGGCACGCACGCATCGGCGAATGCCCGGTGGGCATACGAGGGCACGGGCACGATCAGGAGATCGTTCGCGGCCATCGTTTCGGCAATGTCAGTCGTGGCGTGATGGAGGTGGGCTATCCCCTGCTCGGCTACGCCAGTGAGCCGGATCGCGCCATTTTTGAGCGGCGCGAGCGTTTCGGCGTAGTCGGGCGCGGGAATCTCCCAGAGCGTCACCGCGAAGCCGCGCAATTGCAAATTCGCCGCCAGCGCGAACCCCGTATTCCCCCCGCCCAGCACCGCCACCCGCCGCTCACCCATACCTAACTCCCTTTGATCAAACCGAGCGCAGAGGACGCAGAGAGCACAGAGAAAGAGAGTTCGTGAGGGAAAATGAGGATCGTCCGTTCCATCACACTGATTGTCTTCTTTTCCTTGTCCATTCTCCTCTGTGCTCTCTGCGTCCTCTGCGTTTCACTCTTTCTTCCCACGGTACGCGTCGGCGAGGGCGGGGAAGAGGGCGCAGTAGGCGCGGCGGGACATCATGAAGGCGTCGAGCAGGTAGGACTCGTTGGGCGCGTGAACCTGATCGCCGGGCATGCCCCACGAGAAGAAGACCATATCCGCACCGATTTCGGTTTGCAGCGTTTCCGCGATCGGGAGCGTGCCGCCGAGCCGAATGACGAGCGGGTCCTTGCCGTAGAGGTCCGCCAAAACGCCCCGTGCCGCCTGCAATGCCGGATGATCCATGCCGATGCTGAACGGCCGCGCCGCGCCGGGGAAGCGGCGGACGGTGGCCGTCGCGCCGGGCGGGCAATGCGCCTGTACATGCGCCTCGATGGCGTCCAGCACCTTGCCCGGCTCCTGATTCGGGACGAGGCGGCAGGTGATCTTCGCGTGCGCCTCGGAAGGGGTGACGGTCTTCAATCCCTCGCCCGTGAAGCCGCCCCAGATGCCGTTCAGGTCGAGCGTCGGGCGTGCGCCGCGCCGCTCGTTGACGGTATAACCCGGCTCGCCCCACAGGGCGGGAAGGTCGAGTTCGCGCTGATATTCCCCCTGATCGAAGGGTACGGCGGCGATCTGCGCGCGCTCCGCCGCCGTCAGGTCGCGGACGGGTTCGTAAAAGCCCGCGACGGTGACGCGGCCCGCGTTGTCGTGCATCGTTGTGACGAGGCGGGCGAGCGCCTCGACGGCGTTTGGGGTCGCCGCGCCATGCTGGCCGGAGTGGAGGTCGGTGTTGGCGGTGCGCAGATCAATCTGGCAGGCGGCGATCCCCTTGGAACTGATGGTCAGCGAGGGGGAATCCGGCCCCCACATGCCGCCATCCGCTGAGAGGGTGAAATCGGCGGCGAGCAGGGTCGCGTTGTCGCGGACGAACTGGTGCAGATTCGGCGAGCCGATCTCTTCTTCGCCCTCGAACATGCATTTGAGGCCGATTGGCAGGCTGCCGTGGACGGCGAGATACGCCTCGATTCCCTTGATCGCCGCGAACATGTTGCCCTTGTCGTCCGCCGCGCCGCGCGCATACAGGCGTCCATCACGGATGGTTGGCTCGAATGGCGGCGTTTCCCAGAGATCGAGCGGATCGGGCGGCTGCACATCGTAGTGGCCGTAGAGGATCGCCGTCGGCGCGCCATCCGGGGCGGGCCAGACGCCATACACGACCGGGTTGCCGTTCGTCGGCAGCAGCGCGACATCCCGCGCACCGAGCGTCCGCAATTGGTTGGCGACCCATTCCGCCGCCTGGCGCATCGCATCCCGATGCTCCGGCAGGCTGCTGACGCTCGGAATGCGCAGGAGTGTCTTCAGTTCCTCCAGTTGGCGCGCGTCGTGTTCCTTCAGGTAGGCATCGCAGGCGGTGTCGCTCATTCATTCCTCCGCGTTGGCAGTCGGTCGTCGGCAGTCGTCATCGTGCGGGGAAGGGTATCACGCGCATTGCGGACGGGCAACGGAAAATCCGCGCGGGGCATGTGGGAGACTCTTTCATCGTACGCATTGCGAATAGTGCGCGTTCCGCATACGAGTCGAGGCGCGAACGTCGTTCGAAAGGGAGGAAGCAATGACTCGGGGAAAATATTACTCGGTCGCGCCGTGCGGGAGGTCGGCGGCGTAGCAGTAGCGCGCCCACAGTTCGCGCACGCGGGCATCGGGCAGCGGCTGGCCGCGCGGCAATGCAGCCCAAATAGGCACAGCATGAGTTTAACCACGATCACGCGAATCGGCAACGGGGAACCTAACTGGGGCAATCGCATCTAAATTGTGGAACCGGCGCCGTCGGTTTCTGGCATGCTGTACCACCATTTCTCAGGAAATGGTGCTCTCGTGGGGGCGTTTCGCCTCGAGGCCGGACTGCAAACGCGACGGACGTGCGTGGTTTTCCGGACGGTCGGCAAGCAATCTCAGGCGGAATGCCTCATGCATCAGAGAATCTCTGGACGATGTCATTGCGATGCGATTGCCCTGCGCATTGCCTCCTAACCCTTCTCATGGCCGCATGCTTCTGGTATGCTCCACGCAGCATCAGGACAATCAGTGGAACGGCGAGCGACGCGGACGGTATGGGGGAGACGAATGGCGAACTTCGAGCGTATCCATCGCCGCGCGGCACGGGCCGCGATCACCCCGGTGCATGCGTCGCCGGCGCGCGACGAGGACGAGCGAGCTCCCGCCCGGCCCCCGCATGACGGTGGGAATCTCATCACCCGCCTCACCGGCCCGGCCGTCGCCCCCATCGTCCAGCGCAAGCAGACCCCCGCCTCCGATGCCGACCGCGCCCGCTACGCCGTCGACCAGCCCGGCGAGCACACGATCGGCCTGCCCGAGACGCCGTACGCGGTGCCAGGCGAGCCCGGCGTCATGCAGTTCGCTAAGGGCACGTGGGGGAAGGTGCAGGCGGGGCTGAAGGATATCCCCGCCCTGATGGACGATGCATCCCTGGAGAAGACGAAGACCAAGCAGGGGACCACCTGGGCGCGGCGGATGGACAAGACCGACCGCATTTCCGACCCGACCGCCTACATGAGCACCCCGGAGATCGCCGTGCATCTCAAGGAGTTTAAGGAGGGCGCGCACGCCTTCATCAAGCCGGAGTTCCACGAGAAGATCAGCAAGGAAGGGAAGGACGGCGGGTTCGGCGGCTGGGGCCGGGACGCCAACTTCGTCGCCCCCCTGAGCGAGGCGAACAGCCTGGTGGCGGAGGCGCACAAGAAGGCGGGGCTGCTGACGGTCGAGCAGCGGCTCGGCATCCCGTCCGGCAAGGACTGGTCCTGGGCGCACCCACAGAAGAACCCCGAGAGCAAGCTCTTCCGCTACATCCTGCGCAAGCCGGACGCCTTCGGCCTGCGCATGGCGACGGGGCGCGAGAGCGGGGCCTACAAGGAGGAGTGGGAGGCGGGCGGCAAGACCTTGGGCGGCGGGAGCGAGGCGGTGATTGATAAGCTCTCGCTGGGCGACCTGAATGACGCTAAGAGCCGGGGGGATCTGGAGGTGAAGGAGGAATCCTTCCCCGAGACTCCGACACCCGGCGGGGGCGCTCAGGGGGTCACGGCCCCGTCCGCCGGCGCCACGCCGCCCGTGCCCACAACGCCGTCCATCGGCTAGAGCGGGTATCACAGTAGCGACGGCGGGCGTCATCCTGCCGCCGCGAGGGACGGCATACCACCTAAAGGGTACCCGGAGCCCGCCGCCACCGGGTCAATGCCTCTGCACAATGCTGTAACGCCAAGGCCGCTCATGCGTCGCCCCGCGCCTCGTTGAAGGCGTCGCGGAAGCGAGCGGGATCTGGGAGATCGGGCGCGATTGTAGAATTACCCCAAAGAATACCCCGCAAGATTTCCCCTCCAAGGTACGCCAGGTAACATCTGCCCCGCGCGATTCACCGCCAGACAAAGAAAAACGCCGCCCCATAAGGGACGGCGTCGACCCTGCGCTACTTCTTGAAGTAGTCGGCGTTGATCTGGATGAACTTCTTCCACTCGTCCGGCAGATCCGGCTCGAAGAAGATCGCCTCGACCGGGCACTCGGGCGCGCAGACGCCGCAATCAATGCACTCATTCGGGTCAATGAAATACATGGTGTCGTCGTCCGTCGCATGGATGCAGTCTACCGGGCAGACCTCGACGCAGGACGCGTCCTTCACACTAATGCATGGCTCGGCAATAATATAGGCCATTGCAGATTTCCTCCCTCGGACCACGAACACCGACGTCCGCTGGTTCGGTACCGCACGTACGTATGGCCGCGAGTGTAGCATGTAGCACAAGGTTTGCCTACCCCACTCGCTGCTCGATGGGTGGTCAGTTGCCGCTCACTGGCCGTGTGATACATGCTAGACTCTACTGCGGGCACTACGGATATGCGACAGAAACGTGCGAGGTAAAGATGATGGCGGACGTGCAAGCGATGGTTCAGACACTGCTCGACGACCTCGTTGGCCGTGGGGTCGAGCGCGGGCTTCAAGTCGCCGTCTACCGCGATGGCGACCTGATCGTGGACGCGTGGGCGGGCATCGCGGACCCGGCGACCGGGCGGCCCGTGGATGGCGAGACGTTGTTTACCGTCTTTTCCTCCACGAAGGGCGTGACCGCTACGGTTATTCATCTGCTCGCCGAGCGCGGCGCGCTCGACTACGACGAACCGATCGCGACGTATTGGCCGGAGTTCGCCGCCAATGGCAAAGAGCGCGTCACCGTGCGTCACGCGCTAACGCATTCCGCCGGCATACCGCAGCGTCCGACGGACGTGCCGATGACCGATTGGGAAGGGACGTGCCGCGCGATCGCCGCGATGACGCCGCTCTGGGAGCCGGGGACGCAGTTCGGCTACCACGCGGGCACCTTTGGCTGGATCCTCGGTGAACTGGCGCGGCGCGTGGACGGTCGCCCGATCAAGCGGATCGTCGCGGAGGATATTTGCGCGCCGCTCGGCATCCGGTCGCTCTTCTTCGGCATTCCTGACGATGTGGAGCCGCGTGTTGCGACCCTCGAAAACGATCCGACTATCACGAATGCCCCCGCCCCGCCGCCCGACTCGCTGCTCGCGCGCGCTATGCCGGGGAGCAAGGAGTATTTCGCGATGTTCAACCGCCCGGAGGTGCGTCGCGCCGTGCTGCCCGCCGGGGGTGGCATCATGAATGCCCGCTCACTGGCGCATCACTACGCGGCGCTCGTCGGCGATGGTGTTGATGGCGTCTGGTTGCTGCCGCCCGAACGCGTGCGGATCGCGACGACGCTCCAGACCGAGGCGCGGGATGTCGTGCTCGGCTTGCCGATCCGCCGGGGTTTGGGGTACATGCTCGGCAGGCGCATCTCGCCGATGGGCGCACGTGCGACCGCCTTTGGGCACGCGGGCTACGGCGGCTCGCTTGGTTTCGCCGACCCGCAGTACGGCCTCGCCTTCGCGCTGACCAAAAACCGCCTCGCGTTCAGCGCGCCGGGTGCGTCCACGGTCGACACTATCGCCCGAACCGTCCGCGCCAGCCTCGACATCCCTGATGGCGATGAAGAAGCGTCTCCGCAGGGATGACGATAATGGAGGCCATCGCCGATGACACGATCCGCGCAACGATCAGGCCACCGCGCCGAGGTCGATGATCCCGCGGGCGGGAGCGCTCGGATCACCCTGGACGGAGATCGTGTCGCCGACCTTGATGTCGCTCACCGCGCCCTGCGCCTGCTTGCGGACGCTCGTGCCCGCGTTCGTCGTCACCGTCGTCATCGTGCCGTCGAACCCCTGCACGATCAGTGTGCCGCCGTTGATCTGCGTGATCCGACCGGTCGGGCCGTTGAGGCCGGGGAACCCACCGCCTGCGCCCCCCGCCCCCCGATTGCGACCGCCACCAGTCGGGCTACCCGCTGCGGCCGTCCCCGTGGTGGTGTCCGGGCCGCCTGCTGCCTGGCCCGGCGCGCCGCGCCCTTGTTGCGCATTCAGCGCAAAGATCGTCCGGGCGGTGTAGGCGGTATCGCCCGTCTTGTCGCCTTGCAGCGCAACGGTGTCACCCACCGCGAGGTCGCTAAGTGCGGCGGGCGCGAAGGTGGAAACGGTCGTCGTGGCGGCTGTGGTCACCATGGTGGTCGTGCCAACCTGCTCCTGGAGCGTGAGCGTGCCGTTATCCACCTTGGTCACCTTGCCGGCCAGGGCGCCGCCGCCCGCCGTGGCACTGCCATCCGGGCTACCGGTGCCGCTCGCTCGCTGCCCACCGCCCGTTGCTTGCCCGCCCTGTCCACTTTGGCCGCCGAACCCCCCGGCCCCACCGGCTACGGTCGTCCCGCGCGCCTGCCCAAACACCGTCCGGTCGCTGGCGGCGGCATGCTGCCCGGCTGTTTTCCCCCGCCCGTAGGCGGTGAATCCCGTCCCGGCAATTCCGACAATGACGAGGACGGCGAGCAGCGTCCTGATTCCATTACGTCGCATCCTTGCTTTCCCTCTCGTTCATTATGCGGTCGCTGGCATGACGGGCATCCGGGGACACGCGATACCGCAGCCTTATCGGCATCGTTTCCCCGCCATACACGCCCGCCGCAACCATGATACGCGCGAATAGCCGCGCATCTCCGCCGTATTTGTAAAAAGAATGTATGCACATTTGCTGCGCGTCGTCCGATCGCGGCGTATGCACTCGGCAGGATCACGGTGCGGGCCTCTCATGGCAACACATCGCGGATCGTGATGCGCGTTCGATCCGGCGTTCAGCGCTCGCGACTGTTTGTTGGAACCGGGAAATGCTACCGTTGCCGATTCGTGAATGTGTCCATGTAGGCGATCAACTTTTGCAGGTCGGCGTCGGAGATGCGGTCCTGCCCGTACGCCGGCATACCTTGACGCCCGTTCCGCACGACCTGGGTCGCTTCGCGGGTGTCGCGAATCGCCAGGTTCCGTGGCGCATTCCCGGTCGGTCCATGGCATGCCTGACACCCCTGGGCGAAATAGATTGCGGCACCCTGTTCGGGCAGGGAACCTGCGGGGTTCGGGTAGGCGAGTTGCTGGGCGCTCGCGGTCGGCACGGCAACCGGCGCGCCCGCCTGACCGTTCTGGAGCGCCCGCATATACGACACCAACTGCCAGATCTCCTGATCGTTGAATTGGCCGCCGAATGCCGGCATCCCGGCGAAACTCAGGCCGTTCTTGGTGATCCAGAATAACTCGGCGTCGCTCTTCTCCTTCGTGTCGCCGCCCGTCAGGTCGGTGGCGTTGGGATAGGTGCCATGACCGTAGACGCCGTCGCCCTTGCCGGTCGGCCCGTGGCACTGCGCGCAGGTGAGATAGGAAGATTGCCCCTCGGAGAGTCCGCGCGAGTTCTGGGCGACGGGATTGGTGGCATTCCCGGCGTGCAAACGGGCGGCGAGCGAGACCGCCATGTCTCCGTAGAGCCGTTCGAGCGGCAAATCATTCCGGTGCCCGACCGCCCACGGCAAGACACCGATGGCGAAGATCAACGCCGTGAGCAACATGCCAAGCACGATACCACCCCCGAATGCCCCCCACGGACGGCGCCCGCCGGATCGTCGTCCGCGACGGCGCGGTCGCATGTCGTCCGGTCGTGGTGGATCGCCTGTCGTCGTTTCGTGGCGTGGTGTGATCTGTCCCTCGGCGTCCGCCATCGTCATGCTCCTTTGCAGCAAAGTGGCCGATACCTCGCCGCCCGTATCGCAGTATGTGAGCCAACGCCGCCCGTTTTCCACACCATCGCACAGCGGCACAGAGACGATACCGAGCGGTTGTCAGAAATCTGCGACAGAAGTGTAAAAGGAAGCGAGAAAAGCATCGCCGTTTTCTCATCGTCACCCGTCGCGGAAGGTGACAGAGAGCGACTTCGGGCCACGGAAGGCGAAGCCCTCGATCCAGTCCACATGATCGTGCGCCAATTGCAGGTCGGCGCACCGCTGGGCGATAGCGAGGACGGCGGTCTGCGCTTCGGTGCGGGCGACGGCGGCGCCGAGGCAGAAGTGCGGCCCATGCGCGAAGGATAAGTGCCGGTTCGGCTGGCGGGTAATGTCGAACCGTTGCGGGTCGGGGAATTGCGCGTCATCGCGGTTCGCGGAGCCGAAGAGCAGGTAGATATTCTGGCCCGGCTCGATCGTCTGGCCGCCAATCGCGATCGGCTCCCGCGCGACGCGGCTCGTCGCCTGTACGGGGCTGTCGTAGCGCATCACTTCCTCGATAGCGGGGCGGATCAGGTCGGGGTTGGCGCGCAGTTGGGCGAGCGATTCGGGATGGCGCGCGAGCGTGAGGATCGCGTTGCCGATCAGGTGCGCGGTCGAGTTGTTGCCGCCGACAAGCAGCGCGATGCACATCACGACCATCTCGTCCGTCGTCAAGCGGTCGCCGGCTTCCTCGGCCTGGATCATCATCGTGATCAGGTCGTCGCGCGGCTCCGCGCGGCGGGCGGCGATCACCGCTTCGAGGTACGCCTTCATTTCGAGCATGCTCTCCTGCCCCTGCCGCATGATCGGGATGCGCTCGTGCATCGTGCCGGAGCGGTCGTAGACGCGCACCTGATCGCGGCTCCAGCGCGTGAAGTCGGCCTGATCCTCCTGCGGCACGCCGAGCATGTCGGCGATCACCCAACCGGGCAGCGGCACTGCAACATCGTGCATCACGTCCATGTTGCCCTGGGCCATCACGCCATCGAGCAAACGATTGCAGATCGCCTCGATCCGCTCCCGCTTCGTTTCCGTCACTCGCGCGGAGAAGGCCTTGGTCATCAGGGTGCGCAGCCGCGTGTGCCGGGGCGGATCGGAAAGCAGCATCCGGCTGCCGAGGACGTGCCGTAGCGGCGTCAATTCCTGCTGCACATCCTCCGGCAGCACCGCGAACGTCGCCTCGACGCGTGCCGAGGAGATACGCGGATCGTTGAGGATCGCCACGATGTCGTCATAGCGACTGAGCAGCCAGTACGGCCCGTTCCAGAAGACGGGCGATTCCCGCCTCAACGTCTCGTAGATCGGGTACGGGTCCACCTGCACCGCCGGGTCGCTGAAGTTATAGATTGCGGGCGTGATGGACATCGCTGGACTCCTTGCTCGCTGCACGACAGTAAACCACGAGGTCGCTGGGAGAGCCAAGAGACCATAGCCGCTCGACACACCCTATTCACGATGTCGGTGGGTCCTTTTTGTGTCGCCCTTCCCGCATTTCCCGCAGAATTTCCGTCGAATTCTTTGTTATTCCGTGGGTTCGTTCTATCGCGCGTGATCGTAGTTTCTCTATCGCATCATAGGGATTGTCGGTGAATCCGTTGTGTAGGGGCGATTTGCGAATCGCCCTGCCCAGATCGCCACGGCTTCGCGGGTAGCGCACGATCCCAAGGGAGAAGGCGGTTCGCGAACCGCCCCTACGCATCAGCCAATTGCTTCACGGATGCTTGCGACCCTTACCCGGCGTTAAGCAGCGCTAATTCATCCTTGGTCAGGGTGATGTCGGCGGCGGCGGCGTTGGCGCGCATCTGCTCGACGTTCTTCGCGCCGGGAATCGCGCAGGTGACGGCGGGATTGGCGAGGGTCCAGGCGAGGGCGATCTGGGCGAGCGAGCGGTCGGGACGCGCCAGCCGCTTCCATGGTTCGACCTGTGCCAGTTGCGAGAGGAAGCGCTCGCGGCCCGCGCCCTCGTTCCAGCCAGTGCGCACTGAGTCATCGAAGCGGGTTTCCGGCGTAAACTTCCCGGCCAGAATGCCCTGCGCGATTGGCCCACGAAGCAGCGTGCCAACGTTGTGTTCCTTGCACCACGGCAGGAGGTCTTGCTCCGCGCCGCGATTGACGAGGCTGTAGTTCAGTTGGATTGCCGCGCACTTGCCGTCGCGGTTGAACGCCTCCGCGACCCTGAGGGAGTTGGTCGAGATGCCGTAGGCGCGGATCTTTCCCTGCTCCGTCAGCCGCTCGAACGCTTCGAGGAAGACGGTCGGGTCCGCGAGGTCGCCGATGTGGCATTGGTAGAAATCAATTGTGTCAATCTTCATCCGTCCGAGGCTGGCGTCGCAACACAGGTAGACGTGGTGCGGCGTGTCGTAGGCGAGGGGCGAGCCGACGCGCCGGGCGAAGTTGCCGACTTTGGTCGCGATGTAGACCTTGTCGCGCCGGTCGCGGACGGCCTTGCCGACCAGTTCTTCGCTGACGCCGAGGCCATACGCGTCGGCGGTGTCGAGCAGGTTAACGCCGAGATCAATCGCCGCGTGAATCGTCTCGATCGCCTCTTCCTCGGCGACCGGCCCCCATTGACCACCGATGCCCCAACAGCCCATCGAAATCGTCGAAACCTGCCAACCGGTCTTGCCCAATGTGCGGTACTGCATCCGTGTGCCTCCTGTATTCGCGTGATTTCCCGTGGATGGGAGCATAGCATGAGTTAGGTCGGTAAGTCCGCCGTCTGGAAGTCGAAGGGGCGTTGCGGCACATCGGGGCTGCCGTATTCGAGCGTGATCAGCGAGTGGGAGAGTAGGGGGATCGCCCGGTAATCGCCGGTGTACGGCTTGCCGTCCACGATGACGCGGTCGGGTGGATTGGCCTGGATGCGGTTCAGCAGCGTGCGATCCACCGGGGAAACGGACCAGATATCGAGGAACGCGCCCAGTACAACGGTGTCCTTGGCTGGTGACTCGACATGGATCACACCGTCGGTGCTATGCGTGTGCGACCAGTATAGACAAGGCGTATTGGGGGAACTCGTTTTATCCGCGAAGATGCCGACATACTGCGGCGGTGTGAAATCCTGCCCATTGATGACGACATCGAAATGCTGGTGGACATGCTGCGTCTGCCCCTCCGTCGCACCACACTGCACACCGTCAATCGGCGCGCCCGCGACGAATGGGGCGCCGGGCACGGCGGCGACATTCGCGGCGGTGGCGGTCGCCGTATGCGTGCGAGGGACGACGCGCGACACGAAGACCGCCGCGCCGATCAGCACGAGGACGACCGGAATACCGATCATGGCGACGTAGCGTCGCATCGCCGTGCGGGCTGCCTGTCGTTTCGCCTGCGCGGCCGCCGCGCGACGGGACGTTGCCGATTGGCGGGGGGATTTGGCGCTCATCTGGCTCCTCTACGATCCGCACCGTTGCCGCACACAATGTGATCGAAGTAAACCCCGCTGCACATGCGCGGTCAAGAGCGTGCCGCCGTCAGGGCGCGCCCTTCATAATTCTTTTCTTCTCCCTCTTTGCGTTTTTTGCGCCTTTGCGGGTTCCCCTGGTTTCCGTGGCCCGTCTATGCGGTCAGCTCCGGGAAGAGCGGCGCCAGTTCGTCGAGCAGGGGACCGAGTGCGCCCGCGAGATAGCGGTGGACATCGGCGGCGACGGCGAAGCCCGCGCCGATCAGCGCGCGATGCAACGCGGCCTCGGGATCGGTGGATGCGAGGACATACGGGCGGACGCGTAGGGCAACATCGGCGATGATTGCCTCCCGCCGCTCCCCGAGGGCGGTGAGGGCGACGACGAGCGGGCGGATCGGTGCGTCGAGTATGCCCGCGCGCGCCAACCGAATCCACTCGCGCAGCCGGATTTCCGCCCGCAGGATCGGTGTGATCGCCCGCTCGGCTGCCTCGGTCGCAACGATCGTCGCGAAATCCGCCTCATCCCAGGCATAGGTTGTCCACGACCCCGCGTAGACCGGCTGCAAAATCATCGTCGTCACACGTACTCCATCGTTTGCATTGTCCATTCACTTAGATTGAACGGGCAAGAACGCTGATGTGTTTCGCGCTCGCGCATTGCCAATGAATCCTCAACCGACACACAGCCGCACGATCGGTGTCATCGCGTACGAATGCACAAGCAATTGTTGTACCATGCACCATACACGCCACCGTCGCATCGTTGTCGGTCGAGAAGGTATGATCGGCGTGTCGTCCGTATCGGTGCAGGAGGAACAATGCCGAGAATCACTGCCGGGGAGATCGAACTGTTTTACGAGTCGCTTGGCGAGGGCACGCCGCTCGTTCTGCAGGCGCATCATCACCTTCCGTGGATGTCCTACCAACTGCCCTATTTCTCGCAGTTTTATCGCGTCATCACCTTTGATCGTCGCGGGACGGGCCGCTCGGCCAACCCGCCGGGCGACTGGACGATTGCCGACTTCGCGCGCGACTGCAAAAGTCTCCTCGACGCGCTGGGGATCGAGCAGGCGATTGTCGGCGGCGCGTCGCTCGGCGGCGTGATCGCCTGCCAGTTCGGGCTGGACTACCCCGAGCGGGCGCTCGCCCTCGTCGTCGGCCATACCGTCCCGTATCTCTGGCCGCTCGGCGCGGGGTGGATTGAGGAGCAGGTGGCGACAGTCGAGCGTGGCGAGCGCCCGGTGGTGATGCAGCCGCGTTCCCATCTGTGGGAAGCGGCGGGGCCGCCAACGTCCAACCCGGCGTTCCGGGATACACCGGCTGCCGTCTATGCCGGGACGCTCAACGCGGCGGGCGCGGGCACGCCGGAGGCAGCGATCAAGATGCTCCGCTCGCTCGGCAACTGGGACATCCGCCCGCGCTACCCGGAACTACACCGGCTGACGATCCCGACGCTTGTGATCGTCGGTGGCCACGAGCCGCAGAAAACAATCGAGCTGTCGTACGAGTGGCATCGGCAGATCCCCGGCAGCGAATTCGCGATCCTGCCGGACGCCTATCACGGCGCGGCGCGCGAAGAGCCGGTCGCCTGGAATGCCCGCGTCCATGATTTCCTCATGCGCCACGGTCTGTGAGCAGCGACCATGACACGGCAGGGCGCGCAAAGAGGTACGTCGCGCCTTATTCCCCATAACAGCGCGCAAGATGAAGGCGTCAATCCGCGCGCTTGCCCGGATGCCGAGCGGGAAGGGCATGTTATTGAAGCCGTGGATGCCGCCGGGATAGATCGCGAGGTCCGCCGCGTTGCCCGCCGCGATCCAGCGGGCGTACATAAAGAGCGAATCATCGAGGAGTGGATCGAGCGTGCCGACGGTGAACAGGGCGGGTGGCAACCCGCGCAGATCGGCGTGGAGCGGCGAAATATCCGGTTCGCTCCGGCGCTCCGGTGGGACGAACAGGTCGGTGAACCACTCGCACGCCTGGGTGTTGAGGCCGAGATTCCGCGCTCCCCAGCGCCGCACACTGGGCGTGAAGGCGAGGTCATACAGCCCCGCTTCGAGATTCGCGCCGAGGAAACCCGTGTAGCCGTGCCGATCCCGCATTCGCAGCACGGTCACCGCCGCGAGGTGCGCACCCGCCGAGATGCCGCCGACGACGATTCGATTTGTCCCGAATTCGCGCTCCGCATGTTCGGTGAGCCAGATGGCGGCGGCCTCGCAGTCGTCCGGCCCGGCTGGATAGGGATGCTCCGGGGCGAGGCGATAATCCACGCTGACGACCGCAACATTGCAGGCGCGGGCGATGCGCTCCAGCACCCCGTCCTGCTGGTGCGCACGCCCCTGCACCCACCCGCCGCCGTGGATGTGGAGGTAGACGCCCGCGACGTTTTCCGGCATGAAGATGCGCAGCGGGAGTTCACCCGCCGGGCCAGGGATGGCGCGCACGGTCGCCAGGTCGGAGAAGATCAGGGGCCCCCACATCCCCAGCCCCGACTCGCGCAGCGCGCGCGTGACTTCGATCGGCTGGGTGTATGACGGGGGTAGCGTGGCGAGCAGCGCTTCCAGTTGATCGTTGAACGCGCTGGTCTCCGGTTCGATCGCGCCGGCCGTAAAATTGCGGGGATCGAGGCTCGTCAGGTCGTTCATCGGCATTTCTCCAGTGCTGCGACCACGGATAACCGGAATCGGAATGGAATCGGCGGCGCCATAGTGCGCGGTAGCGTATCATGGCGTGTGGGGTGTGCGGCAGGATCGTCGTTCGCATTTTCGGATCGGGGAGTTCTCGCGTGTCCTTTCGTACCGGAATCACTGTCGCGCGCTCGCGCTCGCTGGGGCTTCGCCGCGCGATCCTGACGCCCGTGTTCTGTCTGTTGGTCCTCATCAGCCTTGTCTTCGCGGCGGTCTTCACCTATCTCGGCGAAGAAGTGCATGAATCGGAAACGCTCGCCGCCGATCAGCGCGTCCTCCATGCGGTGGATGACCGTACAGCGTCATGGCCCGTCGCAATCGGCAACGATGTCGCGCTGCTCGGTTCGGAAGTGGTCGTCGGTGTGGTCGGCGTCGCGCTTGCCGGGTGGTTGTTCGCGCGTCGCCGTGTCCTCGATGCACTCCTAGTGATCGGCGCGGTCGGGGGGTACGTCGTTTTGACGTTGCTGATAAAGTCGCTCGTCCAGCGGGAGCGGCCTATCGCCTATTTCCGCGTCCCGGAGAGTGGCTATAGTTTCCCCAGTGGCCACACGCTCGGTGCGACCTGCCTCGCCTTTGCGCTCGGCTTCCTGCTTTGGCGCGGTGCGATGCGGATCGGCCTCAAGGTAGCCGGCACGGTTGCCCTCATCCTCGCTGTGCTGCTCGTTGCGATGAGCCGCCTGATGCTCGGCGTTCATTACCCGACCGATGTGCTCGGCAGCGTGCTGCTCGGCACGGCGTGGATGAGCGCCCTGATCGCGCTCCGCCTCGCCGTCGAGCGACGACGGGCAACGGGAGTCGGGTCGCCGATCTTGCCGGATGCCGCGCGACCGTCCAAGGAGTATGGCAGGTAGGGATGTCCCCTGGATCAGTTGCTGTTGCTCTCGATGAAGGCCAACATACGCCCCCAGGCGTCTTCGCACGCTTCCTGATGCTCGGCGAACCGCCGGTCGAAGAAACTGTGCGGCGCGCCTGGATAGGTCGTGAAGGCGTGCTGCTTGCCCGCAGCGGTTAGCGCCGCGTCGAAGGCGTCCACCGCGCTCTGCGGGATGCCCGCATCAGCGCCGCCGAACAGCCCAAGGAGCGGCGCGGTGTAATCGCCCACCCGCTCGATCGGCGCGGGCGAACCGTCCCGCGTCGGCCCGACCGGTCGCCCGTAAAAGCCGATAGCGCCGGCCAGGCCGAGGCCATTCGCTGCCTGCAACCACGAGTTGCTGCCGCCGAAGCAAAAGCCGACGGTGAACATGGTCGTGACACCGAGGTCCTTCAGGTGATCGAGGGCGGCGGCGGTATCGAGCGCGATCTGATCGGCCTTTGTCTGCGCGACGTGCGTCTGCCAGTCGAAGTCGCCGTTGCGCTCCTCGCCGTGGCCGATACCGGCGGTGCGGCCGAAGTAATCAATCGCAATTGTGGTGTAGCCACGCTCCGCGAAATGCACTGCCAATTCTTCGTAGTAGGTATGCAGCCCCCGGATGTCCGGTAGGATGACGATGCCGACGCCGCTCGGCTGACGTGGCCGGGCGAGGTGGGCGGAGAACTTCGCTCCGTCGTGGGCGGAGAGAGTCAGCGCCTCGGCATCGGTTTCAGCGCCCGCAATCGGGGCAATCGGTGGTCGCGCCTCGGCATCAAAGCACATCGTCAGCCCTCCTATTTCACGATCACTGCGACTCCATGTCCAACGCCTATCCCGTTGCGCTATCGCCAGTAAACACGGAGCGTGTGCGCATGGCAATCTGTACGTACATCGGTGGGTCGGTTTGTGGGACGCGATGCGCGAAACGGCCCGGTATTGCTACCGGGCCGAGGAGGAAAGGGAAGAAGGGTGCGATTACGGGGTATTGCCGCTGTTGCTGCTGGCGGGGAACTCCGCAAGGGTTGCGGTGAGTGTTTGTGTCTGACCGCTGCGATCCACGGTCAGCGTCACGGTGTCGCCGGGCTTCAGCGTAACCAGCAGGCTGCCGAGCGTCGTGCCGCCGTTGAGCGTCGTGCCGTTGACGGCGGTGATGACATCGCCCGTCTTGAGGCCTGCCTTCTCCGCCGGGGTGCCCGTCTCGACCTTGCTGACCGCCGCGCCCTTGGTCGTGTTGAGGCCATCAACGCTCACGCCGAGATACGCTTTGGTGCTCACCACCGCGCCGTTGCCCTTGCTCATCAGTGTTTGCGCCGCCTGCTTCGCCGTGTTGATCGGGATGGCGAAGTTCAAGCCCTGATCACCCTGTGAGGCAAGGCCAAGGGTGTTGAGGCCGATTACCTGGCCCTGCGCGTTGACCAGCGGGCCGCCGCTGTTGCCGGGGTTGATCGCCGCGTCGGTCTGGATCAGGCCGGAATAGGTGTCAATCTGCCGACCGATGCCGGAGACGACGCCCGCCGTGATGGTATTTGCCAACGTTTCGGGGCTACCGATGGCGACGACGGCCTGGCCCAGCTTGACGGTGTTGGAGTCGCCGAGCGTCGCGATGGCGGGCGCCTTGGCGGCGTCAATCTTGACGACCGCGATGTCCTGGGAGGGATCGCGCCCAACGAGCGTCGCGTCAATCTGCGTGCCGTCAGCGAGTTGGACGCTGAGCGAGGAAGCGCCCTCGACCACATGGTTGTTGGTGAGGATGTCGCCCTGATTGTCGAAGATCACGCCGCTCCCGAGACCGGTCGGCACGGGTGCGTTGCTGGTATTGCTCGGGCTGGACGCATTGCCGCCCGGCGTGGTGGGGAGCAGACCACGCGCCGTGCGACGTGTCGCTTTCGCCTGCTGATTGTTGATAACGGTGACGACGGCGGGGTCAACCTGCGCCGCGATCTGCTCTGCGTCCATCGCGCTGCCGGATGCGGTCGGCGCGGCGGCGGCGGACGGCCCGTGACCAAGAGAGATGTTCACCGTATGAGTGAGTGTGAGCGTCAGGACGAGGGCGAGGACGGTCACCCAGCCGAGAAGTCGTTTCAGTTGCATTGCGTGCTACTCCTTATCTGTCCCTTGGTGCTATCGGTGCACCCTTACTGGAATCAGTATGGGCCACGAAACTAAGGGCGGAGTGAGGGGTTGCTGAAAGAGCCCTGAGTGAAAGAACCTCACCCCTGGCCCCTCTCCATTCCATCGCGGGCGCCCTCTGGGCAGTGAGAGGGGCCAGGGGTGAGGTTCCCCGCAGCACCCAGTCGCGTGGTATTCTTCGCGCCGAACCGGATTTATCGGTCGTGCGCATCACCCCCATTCTTGCCCGCGCCCGACCGTCGCGAAGGAGCGCGCCGATGCCAGAAAGTCGCTCGTCACCGTTGCCGTCGCTGCCCGACGGCGTCCACTTCGCCGTCGGGTCGGCGGTGTTCGGGAATCTGGAGCCGGAGCATGTCGCGCTGATCGCCGCGCTCGGCTTCCCCGGCATCGAGCCGTACCGGGGGATGGTGATGCCCTACGTCGAGCGGCCTCAGGCGCTCAAAGATTTGCTCGACCGGCATCAGATCGCGATGGTCACTTGCTCGAATGGCGGGCCGGGGCAGGCGACCGATTTCATTGACCCGGCGATGCGCCAGCGGACGATTGACGACCATGTCGCATTCGCGCGCGATTTCCTCGTCCTGTTCGGCTGTCGGCATTTCAAGATCAACATGGGCAACCGCCCGCCGCGCCCGACGAGCGAGGCCGAACTCCACGCCATCGCCGGGACGCTCAACGAACTGGGGCGGCGCACGGCGGAACTCGGCATCCGACTCGCGCCGCACCCGCACATTTGGGGGCCGATCGAGCGCCCGGAGGAGATTCGTCGGCTGCTCGAACTGACCGACCCGGACTACGTCTCGCTCACCCTCGACACCGCGCACATCCTGCTCGGCGGCGGCGACCCGATGGAGTTCCTGACGCAGCACGCCGACCGCATCGTCGCGCTGCATTGGAAGGATGCCGATGTGCACTATCGCGGCTACACTGGCCCGACGCCGACCCGCGCGATGCACGACGAGAAAATCCTCTACAAGGACTTCGGCACGGGCGGCGTTGACCTGCCCGCCGTCTGGCGGTGGGTGCGGGAGCGCAATTACCGGTACTGGATCACGCTCGATCTCGATCCACCTCGCCCCCAGGAAGGCGAGGGAACCGCCGAGGAGAAACTGCGCCTCAACCGGCAATACCTGCTGGACGACTTACATGTGGCGCAATTGTAGAAAGAGACAGCCTTAGGGCGGTAGCCGTGGGCTAATGAACCTTTACAACTGGGTAATCGGGGGGCAGCAGGCTGGAAAGCCTGCCCTACCGGTAGCACCGGCTTTCCAGCCTGTGAACCCAGTAGCCAATCACGTTTTTACGGTTCATCAGCCCGCCACCACCATAAATCAGGTCGGAGTCGTCAATGAAGGAGGGCTACAAGATGGCACAAGCAGGGCGGGAGCAACGAACCGTCGTCGTCATGGCGCCGTGGGGCGCCTTCGGCGAGTACGGGGAGCGGGAAATCCTCGAACGCGCCGGCTGCACGATCGTCGTGGCGCAGCCGAAGACGGAGGAGGAGGCGATCGCGGCGGCGCGGGAGGCGGACGGCCTGATTTACACCGGCGGGATCAGCCGCCGCTTCATGGAGTCCTTGACGCGCTGCAAGGTGATCGCGCGCAGCGCCATCGGCATGGACAATGTGGAGGGCGTGGATATCGCTACGGAACGCGGCATCGTCCTGTGCAACTGCCCGGATGTTTTCGTGGACGAGGTCGCGAACCAGACAATGGCCCTGCTGCTCGGCTGCGTGCGGCAAATCGTGCCGTCGTCGCTCTGGGTGCGGGAAGGGAACTGGGGGCGGCAGGGCGCGACACGTCCCGGCGCGCGCATCCACCGCGTGACGGGCGAAACGCTCGGTCTGATCGGCTTCGGCAATATCGGTAAGGCGGTTGCCCAGCGCGCGGCGGGCTTCGGCCTGCGCATCATCGCCAACGACCCGTATCTGTCCGGCGACGTGTTCGCACGGCACGGCGTGCGCCAGGTATCACTCGCGCAGGTTCTCCAGGATGCGGACTTCATCTCGCTCCACACGCCGCTGACGGACGAGACGCGCCACCTGATCGGCGCGGCGGAGTTCGCGCTGATGAAGCCGGATGCGATTCTCGTCAACACGAGCCGTGGTCCGGTGGTGGACGAGGAAGCACTGATCGCGGCGCTCCAGAGCGGGCAGATCCTCGGCGCGGGGCTGGATGTCACCGAAGTGGAACCGGTGAATCCGGAGAATCCGCTCTTGATGATGCCGAATGTGATCGTCACGCCACATATCGCGTCGTTGAGCGAGTGGGCGAATGGCGAGCGCCGCCGCCGTACCGCGTACGAGGTCGCCGCCGTGCTCACCGGCCACCGCCCGCGCGCCGTCTGGAACCCGCCCGTGCTGGAACGGCTCGATCTGCATTGAGCATGGTCTGGGATGGAAGCGGTGTATGGCGATGATGCGAGGAAAGGAGCGAGGGCGATGAGTCGGCCAGTCACACTGTTCACCGGCCAGTGGGCGGACGTGCCGCTGGAAACGCTCGCGGCAAAGGCGGCGGCGTGGGGCTTCGACGGCCTCGAACTCGCCTGCTGGGGCGACCACTTCGATGTGCAACGCGCCCTCGCGGAGCCGGGCTACACCGCATCCCGCTGGGAAATTCTCAACCGGCACGGCTTGCAGTGCTTCGCGATCGCCTGCCACCTCGTCGGGCAGGCGGTCTGCGACCCGATTGACGGGCGGCATCAGGCGATCATGCCGCCGCATGTCTGGGGCGATGGCGAGTCGGAGGGCGTTCGCCAGCGCGCCGCGCGAGAAGTAATGGACACCGCCCGTGCCGCCGCGAAGTTCGGCGTCGGCATCGTCAACGGCTTCACGGGTTCGAGCATCTGGCATCTGTTGTACAGTTTCCCGCCCAACGATTTCTCCGTCGTCGAGCGTGGCTACGCGGACTTCGCCGCGCGGTGGGGCCCGATCATGGATGTCTTCGGGCAGGAGGGAATCAAGTTCGGGCTGGAAGTCCACCCGACCGAGATCGCCTACGACTTCGTCACGACGCGTGCGGCACTCGACGCGCTCAACAACCGCCCGGAGTTCGGCATCAACTTCGATCCCAGCCACTTCGCGCACCAGTTCCTCGACCCGGCGGCGTATATCGCGGACTTCGCGGATCGTATCTACCACGTCCATGTCAAAGACTCGAAAAAGACGCTCGATGGGCGGACGAGCATTCTCGGCTCGCACCTGAATTTCGGCGATGTACGCCGGGGCTGGGATTTCGTCTCGCCGGGGCATGGCGACGTGGATTTCGAGGCGATGTTCCGTGCCCTCAACCGGATCGGCTACACGGGGCCGCTCTCGATCGAGTGGGAAGATTCGGGTATGGACCGCGAGTGGGGCGCGCCGGACGCCGTGCGGTTCGTCAGGCGCACCGATTTCGCGCCGTCATCCGTTGCCTTCGACGCGGCTTTTCAGCGCCCATAGCGCCTGAAAGTCGCCCATATTCGCGTCAGAAAAGGGTACACATCCCACATTTCTGCACAAACTTGACAGGTGGATACGTCGTGCTAGAATGGCGACAGGAACCTAACAAGCGTTTGTTTATCGCTGGGATGCGCATGGACAGCCGGAAGCGACAGATTGAGGATGTGGCGAGTACGCTTTTCAGCGAGCGCGGCTACAGCGCGACGAGCGTGCGAGACATTGCGCGCGCCCTTGACATGCAGGGCGGTAGCCTGTATGCGCACATCGCTTCCAAGGAAGACGTGCTCTGGAATATCGTCAGCCGGGCGGCGGAGCGATTCCATGCAGCGGTACGCCCGATTGCCAATGGCACGGAGTCTGCTGCGGAGCGGCTGCGCGGGATGGCGCGGGCGCATGTGCGTGTCATCACGGACGACATCGAGCACGCGACCGTCTTTTTGCACGAATGGCGTTTCCTCGGCGCGGAACGGCGCGTCGTGATCGGCCGGCAGCGCGACGCCTACGAGGCATACTTCCGCGCCGTGATCGCCGAGGGGATGGCAAACGGCGAGTTCCGCTTCGCCGATCCGAAAATGGCCGGGCTTGGCGTCCTTTCCGGCCTGAATGGCATCGCCCAATGGTACCGGCCCAATGGAAGACTGACGCCGGACGCCATCGCCGACTCCTATGCCGATCTCTTCTTATGCGGACTGACTATGCCACGATCGGATGAAACGAGATGAAGCCGGGAAAGCCGCAGCGGCACAGAGAATATAGAGGACGCGGAGGAACGGAAAATGAGTCTTCTTGTGACCTCTTTTTCTTCTCTGCGATCTTTGCGGTTTCCCCGGTTTCGACTGGCTCCTGAGGAGGATTTGCCATGACTGAACAGGAACGGCTGGATGCCTTCAATGTGCATGTCGCCGGTGGCGGCAAGGTCGAGCCGGGCGACTGGATGCCGGACGAGTACCGCAAGGCGGTGCTGAAGTTCGTCGAGATGCACGCGAACAGCGAGTTGATGGGCGTCTTGCCGGAGCGGGAGTGGATCATGCGCGCTCCGTCCCTGAAACGCAAACTCGCCCTCACCGCGAAGGTGCAGGACGAGGTTGGCCACGCGCAACTGCTCTACCGCGTTGCTGAAGACCTCGGCAAATCGCGCGAGGCGATGCTGGATGACTTACTCGCGGGTAAGACGAAGTTCCACAATGTCTTCCATTACCCGACGAAGACGTGGGCAGATGTCGGCGTGATTGCCTGGCTGGTGGACGCCGCTGCGATCGTCGCGCAGCAGGCTTTGCGCGAATCATCCTACGCGCCCTACGCCCGGACGATGAAGAAGATTTGCTGGGAAGAGTCCGTTCACATCATCCACGGGCGCGATGTGCTCCTGTCGCTGCTCAACGGCACGGAGACGCAACGCGCGATGGTGCAGGAGGCGCTGGATCGCTGGTGGGGACCGCTGATGCAGATGCACGGCCCGCCGACCGACCCGACGAAAGACCGCGACCTCGCGTGGCGGATCAAGAATAAGTCGAACGACGAACTGCGGCAGGAATTCCTCGGCATCTATGTGCCGCGTATCCTCGAACTCGGTCTGACGCTGCCCGACCCCGCGTTGCGGTACGACGAGGCGGCCGGTCGCTGGCTCTTCACCGAGCCGGACTGGCAGGAACTGTATGCCGTCGTCACCGGCCACGGCCCGATGTCGCAAGAGCGCCTCGCCTTCCGCCAGATCAATTACGATCAGACACAGTGGGTGCGCGATGCCATTTTCGCGACCCCACGCGCCGCCGCATAGGTATTTGAACCACGAAGACACGAAGAGCACGAAGGGAACGCAGAGAAGGATCAAAAACCAATGCAATTTTCTCCTTCCCTTCTTCGTGCTCTTCGTGTCTTCGTGGTTCGATCCGTTCCGAGGTGATGTGATGGAAGTGTATGAGGTGTTTCGGCAGGAGCGGGAAGGGGAGCCGATGCGGCATGCGGGCAATGTCCTCGCGCCGGATCGGGAGCTTGCCACGCACTACGCGCGGGAGTTTTACAGCCGCCGACAGGAGAGTATTTGCCTCTGGGTCGTGCCGCGCGCCGCGATTGAGCAGGTGGATGACCTCGACCTGCTCCAACCGCCGCTCGATCGCTCCTTCAAAAAGCCCGCAGGCTACGTCATTAAAGACAAACTCGAGGCTGCGCGCGTCCGTGGGAGGATGCCATGACGGGTTCGAGGTTCGAGGTCCGTGGTTCGGAGACGGAGACAGGGTCACCCCAATCCACGAACCTCGAACCTCGAACCGCATGGGCGGAGGTGATTCTGACGCTTGCGGATGACGAGTTTGTGCTCGGCTTCTGGGATTCGGAGTGGACGGGCATCGCGCCGATGCTGGAGGAGGATGTCGCCTTCTCGTCCCTCGCACAGGACGAGATTGGGCATGCGCGCGTCCTCTATGAGCTGCTCGCTGATCTGACGCACGACACCGCCGACCGGATTGCCTTCGGTCGGCAGCCGGAGCAGTACCGGCACGCGCGCCTCCTCGACCATCCGCGCACGGACTGGGCATTCAGCATCGCCCGCCGCTTCCTTTATGACACGGCGGACGCCGCCCGCCTCGCGGTACTGGCGAATAGTTCGTATGCGCCGCTCGCGGGGATCGTCGGCAAAATTCGGCGTGAGGAGACGTATCACCGGATGCACATGGAGGCGTGGGTGAAGCGGCTCGCCGAGGCGGGCGGCGAGGCACATCGGCGATTGGCGGATGCGCTGGAAACCCTCTGGTCCGACGCGCTCGCGATCTTCACGCCGCTCGATGGCGAAGAGGAATTACTGGACGCGGGGATTCTGCCTGAACCGCTCATAGCGATCCAGCAACGGTGGCTCGGCGAGGTCGCGCCGCTGCTGCAATCGCTCGGTTTGCCCTTCCCATTCCGCGCGGCGGGCGGCGGGCGGTATACACCGACCTTCCCGATCACGATGGACGGCGGACGCACCGAACACGGCGACGACTTCCGTTGGCTTTGGAACGAGTTCACGATGGTCTATCGCGCGGAGCCGGGAGCGGAGTGGTAGTGCTGAGTGCTAAGTGCTGAGAAAGGTAAGAGACAATGGTACTAGCGAGGGGTCGGAAAGTGCGGGCCAAAGTGGATGAAGTCTCAGCACTCAGTACTCAGCATTCAGCACTCTCCGAGGTCTGGGACGCGCTCGCGGACGTGCTGGACCCGGAGATTCCGATGATCTCCGTTGTGGACCTCGGTATCATCCGTAGCGTCGAGTGGGACGATATGCATCTGCGGGTCGAAGTGATGCCCACCTTCGTCGCCTGCCCCGCGCTCGACATCATCCGCGACACGATCCGCGAGCGGCTGGCTGGCTTCGCGCCCGTCGTTGAGGTCGTGACGACCTATGCGGAGCCGTGGACGACGGAGCGCATCACACCCGAAGGCCACCGGAAACTGCGTGCCAGCGGCTTCGCGCCGCCAATCCCCGGCGAAGCGATACTGCTACCGGTCGCGCCTGCCTGCCCATACTGCGATTCGCACCACACCGCGCTCGAAAATCCGTTCGGGCCGACGCTCTGCCGTGCCATCTACTATTGCCACGATTGCCGCCAGCCCTTCGAGCAGTTCAAGACGGTCTGAAGATCGGAGGGTTCCGTTGCTGGCGTTGAACTTGCAGCGTCGTGTGTCATGAAAAGAACCAATGTGAACCCCCTGTGGCCGATGGAGCGCCTGACAATGGATACGGGGAGTAGCGCTAAGGGCAAGCGAACGTCCTCCCTTGTTTCTTTCTCAGTCTTGTTGTGGTTGATCGTTGCGCTTGCGATCTTGTCCGCATGTGGAGCGCGCGCGGCGACGGAGGATGCCCCGCCGCCGACCGACACCTTCCGCACCCTCAATCACTGGCCGCACGACCCGGCGGCATTCACCGAAGGGCTGGTCTATGCCGATGGCGCATTCTTCGAGAGCACGGGACTCAACGGCATGTCCAGTCTGCGGAAGGTAGATGCCGAAACGGGGCAAGTGATCGCGAGCCTCCCGCTCGCACCGGAGTATTTCGGGGAAGGTTTGACCCTCTTCAACGGGAAACTCATCCAATTAACCTGGCAATCGCATATCGGATTTGTGTACGACCTCCAATGCTTCTGCCTCGAACGCACCTTCGCGTACGACGGCGAAGGGTGGGGCCTAACGCACGACGACCGCTTCCTCATCATGAGCGACGGCACCGCGCGCATCCGCTTCCTCGACCCCACAACATTCGCGGTTGTGCGGACGATCAGCGTTGCCGACTACGGCCAGCCGCTGACGAACATCAACGAACTCGAATACATCAATGGTGAGATTTACGCCAATGTCTGGCTGACGGATCGCATCGTCCGCATTGGTCCCGCGTCGGGTGCGATCCTTGGTTGGATTGACCTGACTGGCCTGCTGCCCGACGCCGATCGCAGCCCGTCCATCGCCGAACTGAACGGCATCGCCTACGACGATGCGACGAGCCGCCTCTTCGTCACCGGCAAAAACTGGCCCGAGATTTTCCAGATCGCGCTCGTCCCGAAATAGCGACGGAAACATTACCCGGGATGGCCTACGAGAAAATGTATCATCTATGCACGGATGGATAGATGCTCCATACTGTTCATCGTACCCCTTGTTATCTCACCATACATGTATGACAATGTCATACGCATGAAGGGATGGACGATGGTCTGGTTCTCGGAGCTGATCTAGGATGACTGAAATGAAGGGCATATCGCGCGTCATGGCATTCGGATATTTGAAGCGACGGAAGCCGTGAGAAATGCCCCCTCTTTGACACGAGCGTGAGACGATATCTATCGCGTCATTGGTCAGACAGATGCGGGGCGCTATCTCTTCGTCATCGTCGTCCCGCGCCCTCTCGAAGCCTTCTACATCCTACATCGTGACTGCGCGTGACGCGACGCGCGATGAGCAACGCAACATGCGTCATCGCTGAGGAGAACAGACATGGCTACACAAGAAAAGAAAGAGATGAAGCAGACTCCACGGTTTTCTTCGATCGAGGAAATGGCCGAGTTCTGGGATACACACGACTCAGCCGAGTACGAGCATGCGTTTGAGCCGGTGGAGTTTGAGATCGCGAAGCCCCTAAAGTCAACATGGATGCTCTCGATTCGGTTGGATAAGGAGACATTCGACGCACTACAGGCAATCGCGAAGCCGAAGGGGTTGGGCGCTTCGACGCTGGCGCGGATGTGGATTCTGGAAGAGTTAGAGCGGGTGCGGAAGAATGAGGGGGAGGTCCGATGAAGATCACGAAGATCGAGACGATCCATGTCGAGGACTATCCGCACATCCTCTTCGTCGCCGTGCATACCGACGAAGGTTTGGTCGGGTACGGCGATACATTCTACATGACGGACGCACTCAGGGGCTACGTCCACCAGTTCGCGGCGCCGATGCTGCTCGGTCGCGACCCGCTCGCCATCGAACTGCACTGGCGGCGTCTCTATGAGGTAATCGCGCATATCGCGGGTAAGGGTGCGGAGATTCGCGGGCTTTCGGCGATTGATGTCGCCTTGTGGGACATCCTCGGGCAGGCGGCGGGGATGCCGGTCTGGCAGGTGCTCGGGGGCGCGGCGCGGGACCGGATCAAGACCTACAACACCTGCGGCGGACCGAGTTACGGTCGCCCAACGCGCGGCGGCACGGGCTACGGCACGGACACCGGCAACGACGCGGGGAAGTATGAAGACCTGATCGCCTTCATGACCCGCGCGGACGAACTTGCCCTCGATCTTCTCAGCGAGGGGATCACCGGCATGAAGATCTGGCCCTTCGACTACATCGCCCACACGCCGGGCAAGTACGACGACTGGCGGGCCTTTCGTGGGGCCTTCGACCCCGATCTGCGCACGCTCGGCGGGCAGCGGATTGACAACGCGGACCTCAATCGCGGCCTGGAGCCGTTTCGCAAGATACGCGCGGCGGTCGGCGACAAGATGGAGATCATGGTCGAGGGGCACGGCTTCTGGTCGCTCCCAGCGGCGAAGAAGATCGCGCACGCACTGGAGGAGTTCGAGCCGTTCTGGCTCGAAGACCTGATGCGCGCGGACGACATCGGCGCACTCGCGGAGTTACAGCGGAGCACGACGACCCCGCTCCTCGCCAGCGAGTACCTGACGACGCGCTACGAGTACAAGCCAGTTTTGGAGCAGCGCGCGGCGGACATCATCATGATTGATCCAACGTGGGCGGGCGGTATCACCGAATCGAAGAAGATCGCGACGATGGCCGAGACCTACAAACGTCCGGTGGCGATGCATGACTGCACCGGCCCCTTCACGCTCTTTGCCGGGGTGCATTTGGCAATCAACGCGACGAATGCCGTCTATCAGGAATCGCTGCGCTCGTACCTGCGCGTCACCTATCCGAACCTCGTCACCGAGATCGTGCAGGTCGAGGACGGCCACATCCTCGCGCCGACCGCGCCCGGCATCGGAACGACCCTCCTCCCTGAAGTCCGCAAGCGCCCGGATACGACGGTAGTGGAATCGGTGTTGTAGCGACCTGGCTCAGTTGGGCACAGTAGCTGAATCACCGAAGTGGAACACGCCATCCGGCTGCACCGAGGAGATGAAGACGCGAGGATTTGTGGAAAGTTTGTCGAGGAAAAGGACAATTGCGTGGCGGTCGGACTGATCGAAGAGCGCCATTGAGGGGACGATGATTGCTTGCGCGGGTGTCATCCGGCGGAGAAACTGTGCGGTCGCCCGCGCGACCTCGCGATCCAGGAAGCAATAGGGAGCATTATTGAGCGAGAGCGCGGCACAGAGCGCCAGATCACGAAGATCGAGCGCCTGCTCGACCTGAACATTCAAATCGTAAAGACGGCGTGCGACTGCCCGGCGTACGACGCGCTCCGAACGTCCTTCCGGGGGTGAAAGTTCTTCGTGAAAGTGCCGCGCAAACTCGGCAATCGCAACGCGATGATCGCTCGCAAGATAGAGGGTGGGTTCGTCGTAGACGTTCCACCGATTTTCACGGTTCCGCCCTGCCAGCCGAAAATCGAGGATATCGTACGCGGCTCCATCGGAAATATGCCGACATGCCAGCCCAGTCCACGGCTTCAGGAACGCATCGAACGTCACCTAAAAGCCCATGCCCTCATAATCTGCCGCGAACGCGGAAAAGACCTCATCTCCTCTGCCCATTTCGATCAGCTGCATCGCCGAGTAGTTATCGAAGACGCCCATCGGCGTGGTCATGAAGAGGTCGAATCCCTCACGCGTGTAAACCATGAGGCCGAGGTGGACGATCTCTTGTACCTGCGCCAGACGCTCGCGGAGCAACCGGTTACTCGGCATTTCTCCGCGCGCCTCCCACCGCTCAATCGTCTTTGCGCTGACATCTATCAGCCGACCCATGCGTTCGCGTGATATGTTGAGTTGTTTCCGAAGTTCAGCCAGCGTGAGGATTGATGGATGAGTGGATGATGCCACCATTGTCGTCATTGCGCGCCTCCTTTGCATCATTGTATCAATTGTCTAGACATCTGTCTAGACAGCGCGCATTTCAGTCGTACATTCGCCTTCCAGCCATGTTCGGAGGGTGGTGAGGAAGGGGATGGCGTCGCTCTCGTCGCAGAGACGGGCATCGTAGGTGAGGCCGATGGTGGCGACAGCGCGGATCGTCAGCGTACTGTCCACGGCGACTGGCACGTCGCGCACGCTGTCCACGCTGAGGATCGCGGACTGGCCCGGTGGGATGATCGGCGCGGAACGGACGGTGCCGAACGGGCCGGGGTTCGTGACGGTGATCGTGCCGCCCTGGATGTCACTGATGGTCAGCCGGTTCGCCCGCGCCGCCGTGATGACGCGATGAAGCGCCCGTGCCAGCCCGACGAGCGACAAATCCTCTGCGTGGTGAATGATCGGTGCCTGCAAGCCATCATCGGTCGAGACGGCGACGCCGAGATTGAGCGCGGGCAGGACATGTGGCCCATCAGTCGTCCAGCGACTGTTCACGCGCGGATGTTCGCGCGCCGCGATCACCATGCCACGCAGGATGAAGGGCATGTATGTCAGCGGTATGCCATGTTCCATCTCGAATGCCGCGCGCATCGCTGTGCGTGCGGCGATCAGCGTCGTCCAGTCCACCGTCGTGTAGACGCGCGCCATCGGCGTCTCGCGTGCCGTCCGCGTCAGGTTCTCCGCCGTCATCCGGCGGATGCGGGTTAGGGGGATGAGGTCGCTATTGGTAGAAGGGGAGGGTGCGCGGCTGTACGTCCCTACGGCGCTGTCTGCTGTTCGCTGTCTACTATCTGCCGCAAGAATGTCATTGCGCGTCACGCGGCCATTGCGGCCCGTACCCATGACGGTCGCGGGGTCAATGCTGCGTTGCGCGCTCAACACCCGGACGGCGGGCGAATACCAGACGCGCTCCCCCTGCATTGTCGCACTCATCCGTCGAACCTTTCTTTAGCCACAAAGGCGCATCTGTGTCCTTTGTGCCTCTGTGGCTAATCTCCCGTCGTGCCACCGTGCTTCTCGATGAAGGCGTCAATCAGTTTGCGGGCGATGCTGAGGCCGGGCGGGACGCGGGGAAGCGTGTCGTGGCGGAACCAGGCTGCTTCCGCGACCTCGCGCGGGTCAACGCAAATCTCGCCGCTCGCATAGGTGGCAGTGAAGCCGACCATCAGCGAGTTCGGGAAGGGCCACGACTGGCTGCCGAAGTACGTGATGTCCTTCACTTCAATGCTCACCTCTTCGCGTAACTCGCGGCGGACAGTCTCTTCGAGCGATTCGCCCGCCTCCACAAAGCCCGCGAGCACGCTGAAGAAGGCGGCGGGGAAGTTCGCGTTGCGCGCCAGCAGCAGTTCGTCGCCGCGTTCGACCGCGACGATCACCGCTGGGGCGATGCGCGGATAGTTGACGAGGCCACAGTTCGGGCATTCGGTCGCGCGATCCGCCTTGTGATAGACGGTGCGCGTGCCGCAGCGGCCGCAGAATTGATGCGTCCGATCCCAGGCGATGATTTGGATTGCCCGCCCGGCGAGAAAGAAGAGATCATCCGGCAGCCGCCGGTAGAGCGTGCGTAACCCTTCAAATCGCATCCCGTCCGGCGGCTCCGTCGCTTTGTCCACCTCGATGACGAAGCAGTGGTCGCCGCCCAATGTGCCGAGATACTGCGTGTGGAGCGGCGTCATGCCGAGGCTCGTGACATCCTCGACATACGGCAGCGCCATGCCGCGCTCCGTTTCCTGCACGAGCAGATTGCTTTCGCGAAAAACCCACCACCATGCCGCCCCGGCCCGTGACTTCGGCGGCTTAATCCCCGCAATAAATGCGCGTTCCATCGTTCCTCCAGTGGTCAATACTCAGTAGTTGGAGTCGGAATCGGAAATCGGTAGACAGAATGAGGCTGATTCGACTGCCCGCTGCCTGCTGTCTGCTGAATCGTAGTATGCCACGTGCTCGCCGATTGCGTCAGCGGTGGAACGGTGAGCGCGCGATTGCCAAATGCGTGCTGGTATCCGGCTTGCGAAGGAGGATCGCGCGATCCCTTTCCGATATTCGCGTGCGGGACATGGATGATCGCGCGATCGTGAAAGGAAAAGTGTCATGGCATCGCCGATACTGACAGGGGCGGCCGCTGGCGCGGTCGGGACCGTTGCCCTCAATATCGCCACCTACGTGGACATGACCGTGCGCGCCAGACCCGCGAGCAGTGTTCCCGCGAAACTGGCCGGCGTCATCGCGGAGAAGGCGGGTGTTGATCTCGCGACTGGTGAGGGGGACGCCGCGAAGGAGCAGGAGCAGAATCGCCAGAGTGGGCTGGGCGCGCTCCTCGGCTATGTGAGCGGGCTGGGTGTCGCGTCACTCTACGGGGCGCTACGACCACACCTGCGTCGCATACCGGTACCCATCGCCGGGGTCATCCTCGGTCTTGCTGCGATGGCGGTCAGCGACGTGCCGATCGGTGTCTCGGGCGTCAGCGATCCATCTACGTGGGCAACCGAAGACTGGGCCGCCGATCTCATCCCGCACCTCATCTACGGCTTGGTGACGGCGATCGCGTACGATGCTTTCGCAGACTGAGGCGGGCTAGTCCGCTGCCGGGCGGTCGTATTCGTCTGTAGAAAGCATCGCTTCCAGTTCGGAGATCGGATCGACGACAGCGGAACGCTGCGAAAGGCGGACGATCAGGGCGAGACCGACGACGACTTCCGCCGCCGCGATGGTGATGATGAAGAGCGCGACGATCTGCCCTTCGAGGTTGCCCCACCGCCGCGCGAAGGCGATCAGCGCGAGGTTCGCCGCGTTGAACATCAGTTCTACCGACATGAACAGCGTCAGCGGCGTCCGGCGCGACAGGACACCGAACAACCCCGTCGCAAATAGGAACGCACTCAGCAGGACATACCCATTCGTCGGCAACATCAGCGATTCCCCCAGACAAACCGATTGAATCGCAAAGTTGCAAAGAGTGCAAAGAGGAGCGAAAAAGAACCTGGCTGATTGAAATTCATTCTTTCTTCCCTTTTGCGTTCTCCGCGTTCTTTGCGTCTTTGCGGTTCAATCGGTTTCTCCCTTACCGTTCATGGCGGCTGAGCATGACGGCGCCGACGGTGGCGGCGAGCAGCAGGGCGGAGACGACTTCGAGCGGAAAGAGATAATTGGAGAAGAGGACTGTTCCGACCGCCTCGACGCCCGCCGGGGCTTTCGGCGCCTCATTCGGCAGCGTCGCTTGCAGGACGGCCGCGCCGACGATGAGCAATGCGGCGATGCCGAGGCCGATCGCTATGCCGCGCTCACTGAGGAACGTGCCCCGGCTCTCCTCCAGATCCGGCCCGAGCAGCGTGAGGATGAAGAGGAAAAGCACCATGATGCCGCCCGCGTAGAGCAGCAACTGCGCTACTGCAAGGAACTCCGCACTCAACGAAAGATACAGGAGCGCGAGGCATGCCGTATTGAGCACGAGCGTCAGCGCGATATGCACGGGGTTGCGGAGCGTCACTACCCCGACCGCCGTGATCGCCGCCAGCGCGGCAACAAGCCAGAAAACGATCATCATTCTTCCTTTATCTCCTCGCTTGGCACTACTCGCCCGCGTCTACCTGCTTGCGCGGGTCGGCCTCGTTCGGCTTCAGGAGCAGCATGTCTTTGGTGTAGATGAAGTCGCTGCGGTCGCTATCTGCCAGTTCATACCACGGGCCGAGGACGACCGCCTCGACCGGGCACGCTTCCTCACAGTAGCCGCAGAAGATGCAGCGGATCATGTTGATCTCGTATCGCTCGGCGTACCGCTGGCCGTGCGAGACCGGGTTGTCCGGGTCGTTCTCCGCCGCCTTGACGTAGATTGCCTGCGATGGGCAGGCGGCGGCGCAGAGTTCGCAGCCGATGCACCGCTCCGTCTCATCCTCGTTGCGCAACAGGAGATGCCGCCCGTGGAAGCGGGCCGCGACCTCCTTGCGCTGCTCCGGGTACGAGATCGTCTCCGGCTTGCGCACGAAGTTCCGCAGTGTCGTACCCATCCCCTTCGCCAGCCCGGCGGCATCCTGCATCAGGCTCGGTTTCTTCTCGCGTGTCATCTTTCCCCCAGTAGTCAGTAGTCAGTAGTCAGTAGTCAGTAGTCAGTAGCTGGAAGGGGAGATTCCCTTCGTTCTGATTACTGACTACTGACTACTACTTGAATATCCCCACAATCAGCGCCGTGACCATCAGGTTGACGATCGCGAAGGGTAGGAGGACATCCCACCCGAGGCGCATCAGCCGATCATACCGGATGCGCGGCAAGGTTGCGCGCAGCCAGACAAAGAGGAAGACGAAAAGCGCCATCTTGATCGCGAACCAGAGCGGCCCGGAGAGGAATGGCCCTTTCCAGCCGCCGAGGAAGCAGATCGTCGCGATCGCGCTGACCGTCAGCATGTTGACGTATTCGGCGAGGAAGTAGAGCGACCAGCGGAAGCCCGCGTACTCGGTCAGATACCCGGCGACCAGTTCCATCTCCGCTTCCGGCAAATCGAATGGCGCGCGGTTCACCTCCGCGACCGCGCTGATCAGGTAGATCAAAAAGGCGACGGGAAGGACGACGATATACGGGATTGGTGATTGCCCCGCGACGATCCCCGTCAGCCGCGTCGTCCCAGCGAGCAGCATGACGCTCGCCAGCGCGAGGCCGAGCGGTAGTTCGTACGAGATGATCTGCGCTGTCGAGCGGAGGCTGCCGAGGAGCGAGTACTTGCTGGCCGACCCCCAGCCGCCGAGGATAATGCCGTACACGCCGAGCGAACTGAAGGCGAGCAGGATCAGTAGCCCGACGCTCACATTGGCGAGCACGAGCGGCACCTGATGCCCGCCGACGACGAAGTACGTGCCAATCGGGATGAGCGCGAAGCCGGACACGGCGAGGACGAGCGAGATGATCGGCGCGAGGCGATAGACGACCCGATCCGCGCCCATCGGCGTGAACTCGCCCTTGAAGACGAGTTTGATCGCATCCGCGAGCGGCTGAAAGAGGCCGGATGGGCCGACACGATTCGGGCCGAGGCGAACTTGGAATCGTGCGAGCAGCCGCCGCTCGATCAGCGTCATGTATGCCGCCGCTGTGACCGCGACGAGCATAACGATCACCGCGCCAACGAGCGCCTGGAGGAACCCCGTCACATTCAATCCGCGACCTCCCGTTCGATCGTCTGCATCCGGGGCGGCGTCACGCCGTCCAGTTCGGCGTCGGTGACATCGGCGTATGCCGGGACATTTTGCTGGATCGCTTCCCAGACCTGCTCCGGCGAGGTGACGGGGATCAGCTGGCCGAGCGCGCCCGCCAACTCCTTGACGGCATACCACGCCGGTTCGGCGCTACCGGGGGGCGCGGGGCCGCGCCGCAGTCGCTGCACGCGCCCGGCGAAGTTCGTCAGCGTGCCCGCTTCCTCGGTCGCCACGGCGATCGGCAATACGATATCCGCCTGCTGCGCCGCCGCCGTCAGGTGGCTCGCGAAGACAATGAGCGTTTCGGCCCGATCAACGGGCGGGTCGCCGCCGAGGACGATCAGCCCGCGCACACGGGCAGAGCCGTCAAGCATCGCGGTCGCGGCGGCGCCACCGGCGGGGAGGATGCTCAGGTCAATCGCACCGCGCCCATTCGCCGTGTTGACGACCGGGCCACCCGCCGCCGGCATCAGCGCTGCGACCGCGTCGGCGACCGATGGATCGGCGAGCAGGGCCGGGTCAACGAGCAGCATCCGCTTTTCCGCCGCCTGCCATTGCGCGACAACGGGCGCGAGGTCGGCGGGCATGACCGTCGCGATCTCCGGTGTCTTGCCGCCCCGCACCGCTACCGCGAGCGCGCGAAGGATGTCCGCCTCGCCCCGGACGGTGGGCTGAATCCACGTCGTCGCTTCCTGCGTCAGACCGGTCGGGCTGGCGTGGACGAGGACGAGGTTCGCGCCGCGCTCGATTGCTTTACGCAGCCGTAGATGGAGTACCGGCACCTCGGCGATCGCGTCCACGCCGACGACGAGGATCATCTCGACCGTGTCCAGATCGGCGATTGCGCCCCGGAAGCCAAGATCGCCGCGCGCGGGGACGGGTGGGCGCGGGTAGTGATCCACATTGCCGGTGCCGACGACATCGCGCATCAGACGATTGAAGAGGAAGAGCGCCTCGTTCGGCACAGTCGGACTGGCGATACCGCCGATAGCCGCCGCGCCGTGCGTCGTGCGGATCGCGGTTAGGCGGGTCGCGGCCTCCGTCAGCGCCTCCGCCCATGTTGCTGGGACGAGCGCGCCGCCGCGCCGCACCATCGGCGTCGTGACGCGGTTCTCGCGCGTCGCACCGACCTGCCCGAAACGGCCGTAATCGCAGAGCCAGCCATTGTCCACTGCGGGGTTGTCGCGGCTGCTGACACGCAGCAATTCACCGTCCCGCACCGAAAGGGTGACATTGCACCCCATCGCGCAGCCGCCGCAGACGCTCGCCGTCAGGTCAAGGTCCCACGGGCGCGCCTGGAAGCGATACTGGCGACTCGTCAAGGCGCCGACGGGGCAAAGTTCGATCGTGTTGCCGGAGAAGATCGAGTCGAACTCCCGCCCCTCCGCGACGCCGATCTCGCTGTGGTCCGCGCGCTCCAACACGACGAGGCTGGAATCGCCGACGATCTCCTCCTGAAACCGCGTGCAGCGCAGGCACATGATGCACCGCTCGCGGTCGAGGACGATTCGCTCCGAAAGCGGGTACCGCTTGGCGAGATGTCGCTTTTCTTCGCGGAACCGGCTCGTGCCGAGGCCCCAGGCGAAGGTGATATTTTGTAGCGGACACTCGCCGCCCTTGTCGCAGATCGGGCAATCGAGCGGGTGATTCGCCAGCATGAATTCCAACACGGACTCGCGCCCTGCCCGCGCCAGTTCGTTCTGCGTGTGAATGACCATCCCCGGCGCGACGGGCGTCGTGCAGGCCGCCTGCAAGCGCGGCGTCGGCTCGATCTGCACGAGGCAGATGCGGCACGCCCCTACCGGCGTCAGTTTCGGATGGTAGCAAAAGACCGGAATATCCACCCCGGCCTTTTTCGCCGCCTCCACAATCAGCGTCCCCTTCGGCACCGCCACCGGCACGCCATCTATCGTCAACTCAACCAACTCTTCAGCCATTCAAACCCCTCGCTCGATAACCCTTTAGCACAGAGAGCACAGAGGACACAGAGGGCACAAAGAATCTTCAAAGAGGAGCAAGAGTGACGCGTTCAATACCGCCATCTCTCAATATGCTAACGTTGAAGTTGAAAATCAATCCCAGTTGATGTCCCGTCATTCGAAGGTATGAAAGTACCTGTCCGACATGGACGGACGAAATGGCGTCCACCGCTTTCATTTCAACGATGACGGAATCATTGACCAACAAATCAATACGACCCGATCCGACATGCTCTCCTTTGTATCTCACTTGGACGTCTACTTGCCGAGCGTATGCGATCCCTCGTGATCGCATTTCTACACAGAGCGCTTGCTCGTAGATGGCCTCTGGGAAACCTGGCCCCAACGTGCGATGAACTTCAATCGCCGCTCCGATGATGGAATAGGTTAGGGTGTCATTTCCGCTTTTCTCGTCCTTCATCGTTCCCATTCTCTGCGTCCTCTGTGCTGAACAACTATTAGAAGGGGATGCAGCCGGGGGGGCAGTGGCCGGTGGCGTTGTGGGCGTCAAAGTCGGCGCGGAAGTGTTTCATGGCGGACATCAAAGGGGCCGCAGCCGAATCACCCAGGAGGCAAAGGGAGCGACCGGGGATGTGGCTGGCGAGGTCGTTGACGAGGAACAAGTCATCGTCCGTGCCGCCCGCTCCAGTGACGCGTTCGAGGATTTTCAGCATCCAGATCGTCCCCTCGCGGCAGGGCGTGCATTTGCCGCATGATTCGTGCTGATAAAATTCGATGAACCGCGTCACGGCGCAGGCCATGCAGACCGTCTCATCGAGGATCATCACCGCGCCGGAGCCGAGCATCGAACCTGCGGCGCGGCAGGCGTCGAAGTCCATCACGAGGTCCATTACGTCCTTGCCGTCCGGCAGGGTCGCGGGGAGGATCGCCGCCGAACTGCCGCCGGGGATGACCGCCTTCACCTTGCGCCCTTCGCGCACGCCACCACCGTGTTCGACCAACTCGCGCAGCGTGATGCCGAGCGGCAGTTCGTAGTTGCCGGGGCGGTTGACGGAGCCGGAAAGCGAGTAGATTTTCGGCCCGCAGTTCGGCGCGGTGCCAATCGCGGCGTACCACTCCGGCCCGTTCTTGAGGATGAAGGGCACGTTCGCCAGTGTTTCGGCGTTGTTGATGACCGTCGGACGACCATACAGGCCGACGACTGCGGGGAAGGGCGGGCGGGAACGCGGCATTGGGCGCTTGCCTTCGAGCGATTCGAGGAGCGCCGTTTCTTCGCCGCAGATGTACGCGCCCGCGCCCCGGAAAACGGTGATCTTCAGTTCCACGCCCTTGCCGAAGATGTCTGTGCCGAGGAAGCCCGCCTTTTCGGCGTCCGCGATTGCCTGAGTGAGCCGTTCGGCGGGCAAGCCAAACTCGCCCCGGCAGTAAATGAACGAGTGCGTCGCGCCGATGGCGTAGGAGGCGATCATCACGCCCTCCACGACGATGTGCGGGTCCCACTCCATGATCGCGCGGTTGTTGAATGTACCCGGCTCGCTCTCGTCTGCATTGCAGCAGACGTATTTCGGGCCGGGGATATTCGGGACGAACCCCCACTTCGTGCCGGTGGAGAAACCCGCCCCACCTCGCCCCCGCAGGCCAGAGCGTTTCACCCAATCCGTCACCTCGGCGGGCGTCAGTTCGGTGACGGCGCGCCGCCAACCCGTGTAGCCGCCCCGGCTCAGGTAATCGTCCATCTCCCACGATCCCGCGCGCCCAACATTCGCCGTCAGGAACGGCTCGAACGGCGCGACAGTCGTTGTTTCTTCCATAACCGAGGCCATTGGTTTACCTACCCCCCGGCCCCCTCCCGCGAGGAGGGGGTGTCTCATGTATCGGCTTGTAGCATTCCCCTACACGCCCCGAATCTTGCAGCGCGTCCCCTCCCCCTTCCTCGCGGGAAGCGGGTGCCCTCTGGGCAGTGGGGGTTAGGTTCTCAAAGACTTCACCAGTTCCGTAATCTTCTCGTCTGTCATCTTCTCGTGATACGTCGTGTTGACACGGAGGGCAGGCGCGCCGCCGCACGCGGCGAGGCATTCGATGGTGCGGAGGAGCGTCACGGCGCCATCCGGCGTCGTTTCGCCAGCCACAATGCCGAGTTCCTGCTCCAACCGCGCGAGGATGCGCCTGCTGCCCCAGAGCGCGCAGGAAAGGTTGTCGCAGACCTCAACGATTGCTCTGCCCACCGGCTGCGTGAAAAACATCGTGTAGAAGGTGGCGAGGCTGTGGACATGATGCGGCGAGACGCCGAGTAGCGCGGCGACTTCCGCCGACGCCTCCGGCGGCACGTAGCCGATCTCGTCCTGGGCCAGCCGGAGCGCATCGAGGATCGCCGATTGCACTTTCGGGTATTTCGTCTTCAGCGCGATGATCGCGTCTCGCGTCGCATCGCTCAACACATCCGGCGTCCCTGGCGGATCGGCGGTTTCTCGGCGTTCGGACGCCATCGGCGTCGGGTTGATCATCGGTCTACTTCCCCCATCACCGGATCGAAACTGCCGATGATCGCGACGAGATCGGCAACCAGCCCGCCCTCGGCGCAGGGGCCGAGTGCATGGAGCGACGCGAACGACGGCGCGCGGAAGTGGCAGCGGTAGGGCCGACCCGTGCCGTCCGACAGCAGATAAACGCCGAACTCGCCGCGCGGCGACTCGATGCACTGATAGACTTCGCCAATCGGCGGTTTGTATCCTTCCGTCACCAGTTTGAAGTGGTGGATCAGCGCTTCCATGCTCCGCTCGATCTCCGCGCGCGGTGGCAGGGCGATCTTGCGGTCGCTCGTCAGGATCGGGCCACCGGGGAGACGGTCGAAGGCTTGCCGGGCAATCTTGACGCTTTCGCGCATCTCCGCGACGCGCACGAGGTAGCGCGCGTAGACATCGCCCTCCGCCCGTATCGGGACGTTGAACTGATACTGGTCGTAGTCGGCGTACGGATCATCGCGCCGGAGGTCCCAGTCAATGCCGCTCGCCCGCGCGTTTGCCCCGGTCGCGCCGAGTGCGATGGCGTCGTCGGCGCTCAGGACGCCGACACCGACCGTCCGCTCGCGGAAAAGCTCGTTGTTGGTCAGCAGCGATTCGTACTCGTCAACGTGCGCGGGCATCGCCTTCAGAAATGTGTCGCACTTGCGCAGAAATTTCTTCGTCAGATCATTCTGCAAGCCGCCGGGCCGAATGAAACTCGTCATCATCCGCGCACCGGAGATCTCCTCGAAGAGATCGAGTAGCGCCTCGCGCTCGCGGAAGCAGTAAAAGAGGGCGCTGAGCGAGCCGAGGTCCACCGCCTGCGTGCCGAGCCAGACGAGGTGGCTGGCGAGGCGACCCAACTCGCTAAGCAGGATGCGAATCACCCGCGCCCGCTCGGGAATCTCGACTTCCATCAGCCGCTCGACGGCGAGCGCGTAGGCGAGATTCATATTGAGGGGCGAAAGGTAATCAATCCGGTCGGTCAGCGTCACGGCCTGCCAGTAGGTCTTCTCCTCGACCGTCTTCTCAATGCCGGTATGGAGATAGCCGATCTCCGGTTGGCATGTGACGACCGTCTCGCCGTCCAGTTCGAGCACGAGCCGCAAGACGCCGTGCGTGCTCGGATGCTGCGGCCCCAGGTTGATCTTCATCCGACCGGGAGGAGTCGTCGGTCGTCGGTCGTCAGTAGTCAGTGGAGCAACGCCGGATACCGTCGCCGTCTGACCCTCATTCTGACTGCTGACTACTGGCTTCTGACTACTACGCATCCGCTTTCCTCCGAGTTCGGGTGATTGCCGCGACGGTATGCGTGAACTCGACCGGCTCGCCACCGATGCTCATGTCCTTGCGTAGCGGGTGGCCGACCCATTCTTCGGCGAGCATAATGCGGCGGAGGTCGGGGTGGCCGCTGAAGGTGATGCCCATCAGGTCGTAGATTTCGCGCTCGAAGAAGTTCGCGCCCGGCCAGAGCGGGACGACCGACGGCACAACCGCCTCATTCTCCGGCACGAAGACGCGCAACCGCAGTCGCACCGCCCCCGGTGGCCGGACGGCGAGGTGGTAGATGACGCCGAAGCGAGGCGTGCCACGCACGATCTGCCCCGGCATTGCGATGGGGTAGCGGAGCGTGTCTATCGCGGTGATGTCGGAAAGACGCGCGAAGCCCTGCGCCTCCTTCAGCCACGCGGCAGTCGCGTAGAGCGCGTCGGGCGCAATTGTTGCGGAGGCTTCGCCCCATGTTTCGTCCCACGCGAGGAGGGCGTCGCCGCGCGCCGTGAGGGCGTCGTGCAGCGCTGAATCGGGGAGTGTCATGCGGCCCCCGCCTTGATGCGCTCCTGCAACTTGATGATCGAATCCATCAGCGCTTCGGGGCGGGGGGGGCAGCCGGGGACATACATATCCACCGGGACGATCTGGTCCACGCCCTGCACGACCGCATAGTTGTTGAAGACGCCGCCGCAGGAGGCGCAATCGCCCATCGAAATCACCCATTTCGGATCGGGCATCTGGTCGTAGAGTTGCCGGAGCACGGGGGCCATCTTGGTCGAGACGCGCCCGGCGACGATCATCAAGTCCGCCTGGCGCGGGGAGGCGCGGAAGACCTCCGCGCCGAAGCGCGAGACATCGTGCGTCGAGCCGGTGGTCGTAATCATCTCGATCGCGCAGCAGGCGAGGCCGAAGGTGAGGGGCCAGAGCGAGTTCGCCCGCCCCCAATCGGCGAGACGGGTGAGCATCACGCCCGGCGCGCCATCTTTGCTGTGTGCCGCCGCTACTGCCATTCCAGCCCCCCGCGCTTACGCGCATACCAGTACCCGAAAAGCAGAATGCCGAGAAAGACGAACATCTCCCCCAGGGCATAGGTACCGAGGTTTCGGTACGTCACCGCCCACGGATAGACGAAGACGGCCTCGACATCGAAAACGAGGAACAGCAGTGCGACACGGTAGTAGCGCACCGGCAGTCGCTGCCGTCCTGGCGCCGAAACCGGCTCCGCGACGCCGCTCTCATAGGGAAGGCTCGTCCCACGGCGCTGTGGCCCGAGTAGCGTCGAGATCGTGAGGACGGCGATGGCGAAAAGGAACGCGATCCCCGCAAGGATAAGCAACCCGAGATAACTTGCTGGCACTGGTTTCTCCCGGCCTGGCATCGTGCCTCGAGCGGCGGCCAACGTCCGAACAATGCTGCCAACTATGATACTGCACAACCGATTGTTTGAAAATGCACGAACTTCTGCCGCACGCGTTCGCCTGATGGTTATCACCGAACCATCCCTGAACCTCGCCGACTCATATTCATCAATATGTGCAAGAACGCGGCTATTGCCACCCTTGCCGCAACGGACGGACTCCACTCATTGCTCGCTACGCCGGCTTGACCTGATCCACGGGGACGGCGCGGTCGCGGGGCGGATCGTCCTCGTGTGGGCCGAAAACGACACCACATTGAAGGAGGATGTTCGCATACGGCGTTAGTTCCGCCGTTCGGACGGCGGCGCGGGCGCGGCGGGACTCCTGCTTCAGGGCGACATGCGTCATGGTCCTGAGCGCAACGCCCTCGGCATCGAGGAAGGCGCGCAGTTCGGCGTGAAATTTCGGCGCGAACTCCGCCTGCTCCTCAGCGACAATCGCCGCCTCGACGGCCAATTTGAGGAAAATCGCGCGCAGCGTCTGCATCATCGTTGGTACCCCCGCGACGAGCGCCAGATCTATCCGCTCCAGCTCGGCAGGGATCGGTAGCCCGCCGTCCGCGACGAGCAGCAAATCCGTGTGCCCGAGCCGGGCAATCGCGGCGGAAAGGGGGGCGTTCATCAGCGCTGTTCGTTTCATCCCGGTCCTCCTCAATAGTTGTCAGTCGGCGGTCGGCAAAGATGCGCACGCCGAGAGGGTTGGCAGTATATTCCTCATCCTAGCGTAGGCGCGTGTTGCTGGCGACTTCCGACTGGAGTTATCTCGTGCATCTGGCCACCATCGGTGATATTGCTGTGGACATCCGCGCGGCGGCGGGGGAGGCGTTGACGCGGGGCGCAGACGCGCGGGGCGGTATCCGCCTGCTACCCGGCGGCTCGGCGGCGAATGTCGCGGTCTGGGCGGCGCGACTCGGGGCGCGGGCGACATGTATTGGTGTGGTCGGCGCGGACCCGTGGGGCGCGTGGCTGCGCGACGATCTCCGGCGCGAGGGCGTATCGGTCGTCGGTCCACGGCGCGGGCGGACAGCGACGATCCTTGCCTTCCTCGATACTGATGGCGAGCGGACTTTCGTCACCGACCGCGCTGCCGCTCTCGCACTCCGCCCTGCCGATCTGCCGGACGATCGCTGGGAAGACCTCGATTACCTCCATATCCCCGCGTACTCGCTCTTTGAAGGGGCGCTCGCGGCAACAGCAACAATTGCGGCGCGGCGGGCACGGGAGCGGGGAGTGCCGGTCAGCATTGATTGCTCGTCTGCGAGCCTGCTGCGTACCTATGGCTCGGCACGATTCGCCGTCCTGCTTGCCACGCTCCGGCCCGACGTGCTCTTCACCAACCTGGACGAAGCGCGGGTCCTCTTCGCGGTTGCAACGGCGGATGAGGCAGTGGAGGTGATGCAGACGGTCGCGCAAATCGCTGTCGTCAAGCGCGGCGCAGCGGGTATCCTCGTCGCCTCCGATGCCGGACGCGTGGCCGCATCCGCACCTGTGCATGCGGTAGACTCGACGGGGGCGGGCGATGCTCTCGCCGCCGCCTTCCTCGTCGGTCTCATGCGCGATGGCGATGTGGAGCGCGCGGCATGGACGGCCGTCCGGCTCGCCGGTGCCGTCGTGCAGGGCGAAGGCGCCCGCCCTCCTGTCCGTGTGCGGTAAACTGGAGAAAATGAAACCGGGGAGAACCGCAAAGACGCAAAGACCGCAAAGGGCGCAAAGGGCGCAAAGAGGAAAAGGATTGTGGAGATGCATTTCCCCTTCTTTCCTTTGCGTTCTTCGCGGCGTTCTTCGCGTCCTCTGCGTCTTTGCGGTTCAATCGGTTTGTCATCATTAGGGAGAGATACATGAAGATAGAGGATTTGCTGGACGTGCGGGCGGATGTGCAGGCGGCCGTGGCAGCGGGAGAGCCGGTCGTCGCGCTCGAATCAACGATTATTTCGCACGGCTTTCCGTACCCGGAGAACCTGCGGCTGGCGCAAGACGTGGAAGAAACCGTGCGCGCGGCGGGAGCTGTGCCCGCGACCGTCGGGCTGGTGGAGGGGCGGATCGTCGTCGGGCTGGATGCGGCGCAGATCGAACGGTTCGCGCGGGATCGGGCGGCGGTGAAGGTCAGCCGCCGCAATCTCGCGGCGACGCTCGCCAGTGGCCGTCTCGGCGCGACGACTGTGGCGGGGACGATGCTCTGCGCCCGGCACGCGGGCATCCACGTCTTCGCGACGGGCGGGATCGGCGGCGTCCATCGCGGCGCGGCGGCGACGATGGACATCTCGGCGGACCTGACCGAACTGGCGCGTACGCCCGTCTGCGTCGTCTGCGCCGGGGCGAAGAGCATCCTCGATCTGCCACTGACGCTCGAATACCTCGAAACGCAGGGCGTGCCGGTGATCGGCTATGGTACCGACCGCTTCCCCGCCTTCTACACGCCGGACAGCGGTCTCGATGTGCCGGTGCGGGTGGAGACGGCGGACGAGGCGGCGGCGGTGGCGGCGCGCCATTGGGCGCTCGGCGGCGGCGGACTCGTCGTCACCGTGCCGATCCCGGCGGCGGACGCGCTCGACGACGCGTATATCGAGGGGATCACCGAACAATCAGTCACGGAAGCGACACGGCGCGGCATCACCGGTTCGGCATGGACGCCCTTTGTTCTCGATCAAGTGCGCGAGCGGACGGGCGGCCGCAGCGTCGCCGCGAACGTCGCCCTCGTCCTCAACAACGCCCGCGTCGCCGCCGCCATCGCGCGGGCGCTACGGTTCGGGTAGTTCGACTCCGATTATTCCGCGTGTATTCGGTGGAGAAGTAGGGTACACACGTCCCGCTCGCGAGCCGATCTCGCATTGCTTTGTCCGCCAAATAGATGGACATTGTGTTGAGCGGTTTTATCGAGAGTATGGGGATGAGCATGAGCACCGAGGCAAATGAACGCACGAAGACGCCGCGATTTAACATCCGCATGCCGGAGCATGTGCGGGTGCTGATAGATCAGGCAGCGGCGCTCGAAGGGCGGAGTACGAGCGATTTCGTGCTCACCAGCGCGGTCGAGAAGGCGCGCGAAACCATCGAGTCGCATCAGCGCATCGTGCTCTCGCAGCGCGACAGCATGATCTTCCTCGAAGCGATGTTGAACCCTCCGGAGCCGACTGATGAACTGCGTGCGGCGGTCGCCGATTACCTCGCATTCACTGGCGAGCAAGTGCATGAGAAATGAACGGTACGCCTTCGAGCCGCTCGGCGAACAGCACAACCGAGCGGCTTTTCGTTGTGCGGATCACCAGATTACCAACTACTTTCGCCGCCATGCGCTCGCGAATATCGAAAGCCGGATTGCGAATGCATGGGTGTACGTGGATCGTGAAACCGATCTCATCGTCGGCTTCTACACGTTCTCCACTGCTTCTGTCGAGTTCGACTCGGTGCCGGAGAAGTTTACCGCCGATTTGCCGCGCTAGCCGATTCCTGTTGTTCGTCTCGAGCGAATGGGGGTAAATCGGCGTTACGAACGGCAGGGATTCGGCAGCCTCCTTGTCATTAACGCACTTATGCGTGTGTATCGTCAGGACGTGATGGCCGTTTATGCAATGATCGTGGACCCGAAAGAAGGAGTACGGGACTTCTCTACGACGAAGTTCGGCTTTGTTCCTCTTGTAGACAATCCCGATCGCTTTTTTCTCCGCCTCGAAACGTTCGTCAAAGGACTTCCTGCTTTATCATCACCGTAGCCCTCATACCGCGCTGTATGATCGTAAGGAATAGGTAGAATGACGGTGCGACGAGGGAGCGCAGTGTAACAAGACGGAAATCGAAAGCGCCTGACGCTATCAGAGAGTTTTGGAAACCTACAATGAGATGTGATCGCGTGAATACGGGAGGGGGAACGGATGGCGGAGCAGCAGGGTGACAAGAATCCGGTGACGGAGCAGTTGATGGCCGTGGTGGAGGCGGAGTTCGGGGAGCGATTGGACGAGGCGGGGCGGGCGAAGATTCGCACCGGGATCGAGCGGAACCGGACGAATGCCGAGACGCTGGCGGCGTACGGGTTGGTCAATGGCGACGAACCGGGCACGGTCTTCCGCGCCTATCGGGGGGAATGAGCGATGGCCGATGACCGCTTCGCATTTCTGAGCATCCGCGATCTGGGCCGGATGCTGCGCGCCGGGGAAACGACGCCGACCGAACTCGCCGAATACTTCCTCGACCGCCTCGACACCGTCGGGCGGCGCCTTAATGCCCTCGTCACGCTGACAAAGGAGCGGGCGATGGACGAGGCGCGCATGGCGGAGCGCGAGTTGAAAGCGGGCCACGATCGCGGACCGCTGCACGGTATCCCCTACGGCGCGAAGGACCTGCTCGCCACGGCGGGCGGCATCCCAACGACCTGGGGCGCGACGCCCTTCAAGGATCAGCAGTTCGACCGCGACGGCGCGGTGATCGAGCGACTACGGGCGGCGGGGGCGGTGCTCGTCGCGAAACTGAGCATGGTCGAGTTGGCGGGCGGCATGGGATACGACCAGCCGAACGCGAGCATCACCGGGCCGGGCCTCAACCCGTGGAATCCCGAGGCGTGGAGCGGCGGGTCGTCCAGCGGCTCCGGGTCGGCGGTCGGGGCGGGCGCGGCGCCCTTCGCCATCGGCACCGAGACGTGGGGTTCGATCACGACGCCCTCCTCGTATTGCGGCGTCTCCGGCCTGCGGCCCACCTACGGGCGCGTCAGCAGGCGGGGCGCGATGGCGCTCTGCTGGACGCTCGACAAACTCGGCCCGATGTGCCGCACCGCCGACGATTGCGGCCTCGTCCTGCATGCCATCGCCGGCCACGACCCGGAGGACGACACGAGCCTGACGCTCGATTACCGCTACGAGCCGGGGCGGATGCGGGATGCCGGCTTCCGGCTCGGCGTGCTGCAGGTCGCGGAAGGGGAGACGCAGCCGGAAGTCGGCGCGAACTACCGCGCGGCGCTCGACGTGCTGCGCGAGATCGCGACCATCGAGGAGGTGACGCTGCCCGATTTCCCGTACGGGCCGGTGACCGAGACGATCCTGCGCGCGGAGGCGGCGAGCGCCTTCGACGATTTCATGGCGAGCGGCAAACTTTCCCAACTGGCGGCGACGGAGACGTACGTCGCGCCGCTCGCCTACCGCTACGTCGCCGCGAAGGACTATATCAGCGCCCTGCGCATCCGCCGCCAGATCGTGCGGGAGGTGGACGCGCTCTTCGCCCGATACGACGCCGTCGTCTGCCCGACGACAAACGCCGTCGCCAGCCCGATCACGACCAAGTTCAGCGAATATTTCACGACCCCGGCGGGTCGCCGCCCGGTAATCGGCGCATTGGGCAATGTCGCGGGCCTGCCGGCAATCAGCGTGCCGAGCGGCTTCGGCGAGCGCGGCTTGCCGACCGCCATCCAGTTCGTCGGTCGTGCGGGCACGGAGAACGCGATTCTCGCGGTTGCGCGCGCCTACCAGGCACGGACGGACTGGCATAGGGAGCGTCCGGAAAGAACCTAACCCCCCGGCCCCCTTCCCGACACGGGAAGGGGGAGGGTAGGGGCGCACAGCGTGCGCCCTCCACCAGAAGGTGGGGTATTTGATCGAACGCACGAACATTCAAACTGAATCACCCCCTTCCCGTTTTGGGAGGGGGCCAGGGGGTAGGTTCCCATGCGCATCACCGAAATCGAACGGATCATGGTGGACGTGCCTTTTGTGCCGCGCGTACGGCCGTGGAACGCACTGCTCGTCGGGCAGTGGCGGGTGTCGGAAATCACGCGCGTCGTGACAGACGCGGGGTTCGTCGGCTACGGGGAGACGCTGCCACACTATACATGGGGGCGCGTGACGGATGAGGCGGTCGAGCGGGTGCGGGGCAAAAACCCGTCGGATTTCCTCGGTGACGACTCGCTCGGCGCGGGGTTGCAGATAGCGATCTACGATGTCGTCGGCAAGGCACTCGGCGTGCCCGCGTACCGGCTCTTCAACCTGCCGAAGGTGCGGGAGTGGTGCCCGATTGCCTGGTGGAACACGAAGATGGGGCCGGAAGACCTCGCGGAAGAGGCAAAAGACGCGGTCGCGGCGGGCTACACCGCGCACAAGTTCAAGGTGCGTCCATGGATTGACATCTACGCGCAGATCGAGGCGGTCAGCGCCGTGACGCCGCCGCATTACCGGATTGATGTGGACTGGAACGAGATGCTGCTGAACGCCAGTAATGCCGTGCCGGTGCTCACCGAATTAGACAGATACGAACGCATCGCCATCTACGAATCGCCCTTGCCGCATCTTGATCTGGAGGGGTACCGGCACCTGCGCGGCAAGATTACGCACCCGCTGGCCGTCCACTTCCCGAACGGCTATGGTGGGCCGTCCTTCGCACGGGTCGCACAGGCGGAATCGTGCGACGGGTTTGTGGTCGGCGGCGGGGTCAGCGGCGTGCTGCGGGCCGGGTTGCTCGCGGGCGCGTTCAACAAGCCGTTCTGGCTACAACTCGTCGGCACCGGCCTGACGACCGCCCTCGCGGCGCACCTCGGCGCGGTGCTGCCCGGCGCGCAGTGGCCGGCGATTACCTGCCTGAATAACTATAGCGACGACCTGCTCGCCGAACCGCTGACAATCAGCGGCGGCCATCTCCGCGTGCCCGAAGCGCCCGGCCTCGGCGTCGAGATTGACGAGGACGCCCTTGCCCGTTTCCGCATGGAACCGCCCTATGAGATTCCCTATCCGCGCCAGTTGCTTTCCGTCGTTTGGCCGGGCGGGCGTGTTATGCACTACGCGACGATGCAGCACTGCTGGGACGACTTCCTCGCCGGCAACCAGCCTGTCCAGGAGCGCGGTGTGAAAATGGAAACGACGCCCGACGACGGCTCCCGCGATTGGGCCGACCTGTATGCGCGGGCATCGCAGTCGCCGGTGCGGGATCAGCGGTAGGGAATTTCACCCCCACCGATCCCCGCCGCCAGGCGCTCGGCGACCATCGCGGCGGGCAGGTTGGTATTCGCGCGCATCAATGTTGGGAAGATCGAGGCGTCGCAGACGTACAAACCGTCGAGGCCATGCACGTTCCCCGTGGGGTCCACGACGGCGAGCGGGTCGCCGGATGGCCCCATCTTGCAGGTGCCCGCCGGGTGGTAGTAGATGCCCACCGACCGCTCGATGAATCGGTCCAGATCGTCGCGCGTCGCATGGCCGGGGCCGGGCAGGGTCTCGTCGCCGTACAATGGCGCGACGCCCGCCGCCGCGCCGATCCCGCGCGCCAGTTCGATGCCGTCCGCGAGCACGGCGCGGTCTTCGCCGTCCACGTCCGACAGATAGCCGTGGTCAATCAGCGGCGCGGCTTCGGGGTCCGTGGAAGCGAGTTTTACCGATCCCGCCGAGCGTGGCAGGACGGAACTGATATACACCTGATAGAGCCAACCATCGCCACCGCGCGGGCGCGACGCGACCGAATAGAGGTGCAGGTCGAACGCCTCCGTGCAATGGCGGCTACGCGCCTTGGCGAGCGATTGCTCGTCGGGTCGCCATTGCCGCGCCTCGAAATCGTCCATCTCCCGGTGCAGGCGGTCCGTTCCCGCGAAATGTACCGTGACGGTCGGATGATCCACCAACCCATTGCCGACACCGGGCAAGGCGTGGATGGGCGTGATACCGAGCGCGCGCAGGTCGTCCGCCGGGCCGATGCCGGAGCGCAGGAGGATGGCGGGCGACCCGTACGCGCCCGCCGCGAGGACGATCCGCGCGGCGGGGATGCGCACCGGCGCGCCGCCGATTACCGCATGCACCGCGACGGCCCGCCTATTCGCGATCTCGATATAATCCACGAGCGCATCGCCGACGATGCGCAGGTTCGGGCGATCGCGCACCGGGTCGAGATAGCCGAGCGAGGAGTTCCAGCGGATGCCGTCGGCGATGTTGACGGGGGAAGCCGCCACACCTTGCAGTTCATCGGGGTTGTTCAAATCCGCGACCTGCGGGATGCCGATCCGTGTCGCACCCTCGATGAAGGCAGCGTGGAATGGAGTCAGTTCGCGGTCGTCCACCTGCCGGACGCGCAGACCCCGTTTCGCGCGCTCGAAGGCGGGGGCGACATGCTCCCAGCCCCAGCCGGTGTTGCCGAGTTCCGCCCAACGGTCGTAATCGCGCCGGTGGCCGAGCAGGGCGACGCAGCCATTGTGCGCCGAGGAGCCGCCGATCACCCGTGCGCGGTCGAAAGCGGTAACGTTCGCGTGCATCGGGTGCGCGAGACCGCTGTAGCCCCAGTCGTGGGTGCGCGGGAGGTGGCGCGCGTCGAGCAGCCCGGCGGGCCAGCGACCGGATGAAAGTGGCCCGTAATCCGGCCCCGCTTCCAGCAGTACGACCGTGCGATCCGTGTCCCGCGCGATGATCCCGGCGAGCGCCGCGCCCGATGTGCCGCCGCCGACGATTAGGGTGTCAATCGCACTGTTGTCGAGCGTGTCGTTCGCCTGCATCGCTCGCTTCCTCTCCCACTCTACAGTGTCCCATGATCGTTGGGTTTCATTTGCGCACTTCCTCGCAGCGCATCCTAGCAGATGCGCGGATGGGCGCGCGGGGATGGCGTGGCACGGAAGATGGTGTAATAATCACCCGATTGGAAATTTTCGCGTCGCATTCTTCCCCTCTCCGCTCTCGCGCGACCTTTCCGGCGGAATTTCACGCACGCCAAGGAGCGAATGATGGCGGAAATGACGGACCAACGGCTCGGTGTTCGATTGGAGCGAGTCGCGTACCACGAGGCGGGTCATGCGGTAGCCGCCGCCTCATTCGGGTGTCGTTTCGGCATGCTGACACTCTACCCGGATGCCGAATCCGAATCGGCAATCACCGGGCCGTTGCAGATTGACCTTTTCAAATGCGCCTTCCCGCCCGGTCAGCCCGAGCGGCTCCTACAGGTGCTGACGCTCCTCTGGGCGGGCACGGCGGCGGAGACGCAGCGCACCGGGCGACGCGTCGCCCCGGAGTCCGACCCTGACCGGAAGACGGTTGATCGCTTCACGCAGCAGCTGACTAAGCGCGGTGTGGCGATCCCCGACGGGTGGGATCGCCGCCCTCGGCTGGCCGCGCATGCCCTTCTGCGCCAGCCAAAGCAGGCCGCCGCCGTCGCTGCGCTGCTGCTCGATGACCACGTCGTTGGTCACTTTACTGCCCGCAGCGCCATCGTCGCCGCGATGCGCGGCCCCCTCTCGGGCGGCGCCCGTCGGGTCAGCGCCGAGTAACATTTGGGAATCGGTAGAACCACAAAAGTGATGAGGCGCTCTGATGGTCAATTATGAACTTTCGGCCATTATGACCGTTACATTGTCGCTGCGCTTTCCGCTACCATAGACAGAGGGATTCGCTCTATGAAGGGGGACGGATGCTGCTGCCAACCTACCAATCGCTCCGGGAACAACTGATGACAGTGCTCGCCAACAAGCAAGAGCAGGGGCATATCGTCATCGGTCTGGGGGAGACGCTCGCGAGCTTGCCAGACAGCTACGATGCGCTCGCCACCTTTGCCCGCTCCCTCGTGGACTTACCGAAGGAGGTTGACTGGCCGTTCGACGAGCCGGATAACCTCGACGGCATCTGGAATGCCTGCGATCCCGCCCGCCCGCTCGGCGTAATCGGCGCGATTAGCCCCGACGAAAGCGCGCGGCGCGTCGAGATGGGCTTCCTCGCCTCGGTCTGCGGTTGCATGCTCGGCAAGCCGATCGAGGTCAACCCGACGCTCGATGAACTGCGCGACGCCCTGCTGCGCACCGACGCCTGGCCGCTCGACGATTACATCGCGGAGCGCACGCTGCTCGCCCTCGGCCGCCGGCATCGCTCATGGGTCGAGTCGGCGCGCGAGCGGATTGACGCGGTCGCGCCGGACGACGACATCAACTACACCGTCCTTGGCATGATGCTACTGGAACAGCACGGTCTCGGCTTCACGCAGTCGGACATCCGCGACCTTTGGCTGCGCCACCTGCCGATTGCGCAGACCTTCGGCCCGGAGCGGACACTGCTCCTGACGGCAGGCATCAACACGCTGGACGGCGGCGACCCGGATGCGCTGGACGACTGGGTGAGCATCCTCAACCCGAAGGATGAGCAGTGCGGCGCGATGATCCGCGCCGACGCCTACGGTTACGCCTGCCCTGGCCGGCCCGCACTCGCCGCCGCACTCGCCTACCGCGACGCCAGTTGGACGCATCGGCGCACTGGCATCTATTCGACGATGTTTACCGCCGCCGCCATCGCCGTCGCGCCGGTGGTCACGGACCCGCTGGACATCTTCGCGGTGGCGCTGCAATTCGTGCCGACCCGCAGCCGCTTCTACCGCATCGTTGCCGATTCGCTGACGATGGTCCACGACGCGACGGATTGGCTAGACGGCTACGCGCGCATCCACGGCAAGTACGGGCAGTTCAGCCACTGCCAGGTCTACCAGGAGGTCGGCACGCTGATCAACACGCTCCGCTTCGCCGAAAGCGTCGGGGACGGTATCTGCAAGCAGGTGAGTCAGGGCAACGACGCCGACAGCTACGGCGCGACGGCAGGTGCGATCCTCGGCAGTTACTTCGGGCCGGGCTATCTCGATGATCGCTGGCTCGCGCCCTTCGATGACACGATCCGCACCTCGATCGCCACGCAGCCCGAATGGAGCCTGTCGAAACTTGCGCACCGAATGGGTGAACTGCCGCAGCGCATTGCCGCCGAACTCGCCGCGCGAGAGGAATCTGTCGGAAGCGTATAGGGAACCTAATTCCCGGCCCCTTCCCACGCCGAGGGACGGAAGGGGCCGGGAGTTAGGTTCTTTCAGCCGACATGCTGGCTTTCATCTCACAAAAGTCCTTGACCGTATCAGGAACCTCGCCTACGCTGCCGGGATTGTGGCATTCCTTGCTCGCACTGGCCGCGATTAGCGGCGTAGCGTACATCAAGAGACGGAGCGTTGTGCGATGAAGATCACTGATCTGAAGTGCGCGATCATCGGCGAAAACCCGATTGTCCGCGTCGTGACGGACGAGGGAATCAGCGGCTACGGGGAGATCGAATCCTACAAGCCGTACCTCAAGCCCGCCGTGCTCACCTACAAGGAGTACATCCTCGGTGAGGACCCGACGGATGTAGAGCGCGTGATGCTCAAAATCCGCCACCGCGGGGCGTTCAAGCCGTGGGGGAGCGCGGTGAGCGCGATCGAGATGGCCTGCTGGGACATCGCCGGTAAGGCGGCGGGCGTGCCCGTCTACAAACTGCTTGGCGGCAAGGTTCGCGACCGGGTGCGCGTGTATAATGGCGCGATCCGCTTCCCGATGACGGGCTACAACCCGGAAGACTACGCCGCGAACATGGAGAAGATGAAAGCCTCCCCGGAGGGCTTCTCGATCATCAAGCAGGGTGTCGGCTTCCACAGCCCGATGCATCGCGAGATTCCCGGCTTCTCGTATGGCGACATGCAGCGCGGCGCCTCGCACGGGGCGCGGAACCGGGGGTTGCTCACGGAGCGCGGCCTGAAACACACCATCGCCTGCGTCGAGGCAATGAAGGAAGTGCTGGGCGACGAGATCGGCCTGGCGCTCGATTGCGGTCCCGGCTGGATGGTGCCGGACGCGATCCGGCTGGCGAAGGCGCTCGAACCGCTCAATATCATGTGGCTCGAAGACCTGATTACCGGCGACTACGTGCCGTATGTCTCGGCGGATGTCTACCGCGACGTGACGCGCAGCACC